>NZ_JAMXXZ010000111.1:0-201 GCF_024129285.1 Acinetobacter sp. S4397-1 | reverse complement strand
CTGAGTCGCTGTCTGAATCCGAATCGCTATCTGAATCCGAATCGCTATCTGAATCCGAGTCGCTGTCCGAGTCTGAGTCCGAATCGCTGTCTGAGTCCGAGTCGCTGTCAGAGTCTGAGTCGCTGTCTGAATCAGAGTCGCTATCCGAGTCCGAGTCGCTGTCAGAGTCGCTATCCGAGTCTGAGTCGCTGTCTGAATCAG
>NZ_JAMXXZ010000110.1:0-202 GCF_024129285.1 Acinetobacter sp. S4397-1 | reverse complement strand
GAGTCTGAGTCGCTGTCTGAATCAGAGTCGCTATCCGAGTCTGAGTCGCTGTCCGAATCTGAGTCGCTGTCAGAGTCGCTATCCGAGTCTGAATCAGAGTCGCTGTCCGAGTCTGAGTCCGAATCGCTGTCCGAGTCTGAATCAGAGTCGCTATCCGAGTCCGAGTCGCTGTCAGAGTCTGAGTCGCTGTCTGAATCCGAAT
>NZ_JAMXXZ010000109.1:0-207 GCF_024129285.1 Acinetobacter sp. S4397-1 | reverse complement strand
CGTCTTTCATCGCCTCTGACTGCCAAGGCATCCACCACATGCACTTAATTACTTGACTATACAACCCCAAACAGTCGTCCATCCCTACAAGCAGGATGAGCAACATGATTAACCAGTTTCTCAGTCAATCACACAGTTGGCGTTTGTGCACTTAAGCACTGTACAGCTTCAATTAGATTCATATACCAAAACGCTTGATTCAGTTAA
>NZ_JAMXXZ010000108.1:0-213 GCF_024129285.1 Acinetobacter sp. S4397-1 | reverse complement strand
ATTGATGTATCTGAGGGTCTGTAGCTCAGTTGGTTAGAGCACACGCTTGATAAGCGTGGGGTCACAAGTTCAAGTCTTGTCAGACCCACCACTACTGACGAAGCAAGCAATTGCAGAGTAAGACAGAGAATCAGAAACATTAAATCTAAATGATAAGCTGGGGACTTAGCTTAGTTGGTAGAGCGCCTGCTTTGCACGCAGGAGGTCAGGAGT
>NZ_JAMXXZ010000107.1:0-219 GCF_024129285.1 Acinetobacter sp. S4397-1 | reverse complement strand
TCTAAATGATAAGCTGGGGACTTAGCTTAGTTGGTAGAGCGCCTGCTTTGCACGCAGGAGGTCAGGAGTTCGACTCTCCTAGTCTCCACCATAGATTATAGAGCTTAGTAAGTTTATACTTGTTAACCTCTGTGATTTATCACAGTTTCTAGACCTGACGAAGGCTAGAAAAATCATTAACAGCATATATTTGAGTTGAAATAATTTGTTCATACTCAT
>NZ_JAMXXZ010000106.1:0-219 GCF_024129285.1 Acinetobacter sp. S4397-1 | reverse complement strand
CAGACTCGGATAGCGACTCTGACAGCGACTCAGATTCGGACAGCGACTCAGACTCGGATAGCGACTCTGATTCAGACAGCGACTCAGACTCTGACAGCGACTCGGATTCAGACAGCGATTCGGACTCAGACAGCGATTCGGACTCAGATAGCGATTCGGATTCAGACAGCGATTCGGATTCAGACAGCGACTCAGACTCGGATAGCGACTCAGACTCGG
>NZ_JAMXXZ010000105.1:0-227 GCF_024129285.1 Acinetobacter sp. S4397-1 | reverse complement strand
AAACAGTGTTATTGGCGCTGCTATGGCCAACGTAGCAGGACCGTGGGATCATAAAAGTGCTGCTATGGAAGCTCTTGAGAAAGCTACTCAGCCTTGGAACAGAAACAGTGTTATTGGCGCTGCTATGGCCAACGTGGCAGGACCGTGGGATCATAAAAGTGCTGCTATGGAAGCTCTTGAGAAAGCTACTCAGCCTTGGAACAGAAACAGTGTTATTGGCGCTGCTA
>NZ_JAMXXZ010000104.1:0-229 GCF_024129285.1 Acinetobacter sp. S4397-1 | reverse complement strand
AGCGATTCGGATTCAGACAGCGACTCAGACTCGGATAGCGACTCAGACTCGGACAGCGATTCGGATTCAGACAGCGACTCGGATTCAGACAGCGATTCGGACTCAGACTCGGATAGCGACTCTGATTCAGACAGCGATAGCGATTCGGATTCAGACAGCGACTCAGACTCGGATAGCGACTCAGACTCGGACAGCGATTCGGATTCAGACAGCGACTCGGATTCAGACA
>NZ_JAMXXZ010000103.1:0-234 GCF_024129285.1 Acinetobacter sp. S4397-1 | reverse complement strand
GTGGGTCTTTTTCTTGCCGCTATAGCTTTTCTTCTGTTTTTTTAGGCCTTTGGATTGGAATTTCTGTGGCATCTACAATTACCACATTCCAATCGATGCCTTCGCCCTCGGGTAAATCTTTGGGTAAATTAAAGAGATTGGACCGAATCAGGCAGTCTTCAACATGACGGACAATTCTTGAGGCTGTGGACTCTGAAACCCCGTAGCTCGTCGCAACGTGAAATAAGGTTCGGT
>NZ_JAMXXZ010000102.1:0-245 GCF_024129285.1 Acinetobacter sp. S4397-1 | reverse complement strand
GATCATCTACACACCATCCGTATTGAGCATGAACCTGCATCAACCCAATGCGCTTGTGGCTGCCAACTCCGTCGTATCGGCGAAGATGTCAGTGAAAAACTGCATTTCAGACCGGCACAGTTCTATAAGGAACAGCATGTTCGTGGCAAATGGGTCTGTGATCAGTGTGACACCCTGACTCAGCAAGCGATGCCCGCCTATGTGATTGATAAAGGCATTGCTTCACCTGAACTGCTCAGCCATGT
>NZ_JAMXXZ010000101.1:0-252 GCF_024129285.1 Acinetobacter sp. S4397-1 | reverse complement strand
GGCCTGTACTTTGAAGGTGTGGGTCTTTTTCTTGCCGCTATAGCTTTTCTTCTGTTTTTTTAGGCCTTTGGATTGGAATTTCTGTGGCATCCACGATCACAACATTCCAATCGATGCCTTCGCCCTCGGGTAAATCTTTGGGTAAATTAAAGAGATTGGAGCGAATCAGGCAGTCTTCAACATGACGGACAATTCTTGAGGCTGTGGACTCTGAAACCCCGTAGCTCGTCGCAACGTGAAATAAGGTTCGGT
>NZ_JAMXXZ010000100.1:0-264 GCF_024129285.1 Acinetobacter sp. S4397-1 | reverse complement strand
TAGATTTCTTTCATAAGTCATTTTTTACTCAGCTCCAAGTTATAGATTCCCGCAATTAAATTGAATCTTAATCCCAGTCTTTTGCCTCGATTGCGATATCGCTCAGCAAGAATTTTGAAAGTTTTCAAACTGCCAAATACATGCTCAATCCCAATTCTTCTTTTATTGATTTGCTGATTATAGATTTTTAGTTCAGGATCCAGTTTACAGCGCTTCTTTGCTTTTAATGGCAACAAGCTATTTGGATACACTGTATAAATTCCC
>NZ_JAMXXZ010000099.1:0-273 GCF_024129285.1 Acinetobacter sp. S4397-1 | reverse complement strand
CCTTAACTGATGGCAACACTGCTGACGTTATTGCAAAAGATGAAGCTGGTAATGAGTCTGAGCCTGTAGAAATCACGGGCGAGAAAGACACTATTGCGCCTGCACTACCATCTGAAGTTGAAATCAACAAAGACGGTACAGAGATCACTGGTAAAGGTGAGCCAGGTTCAGAAATTGTAGTAACTGACAAAGATGGCAACATCCTTGGTACAGGTACAGTAGATGAAAATGGTGACTTTGTTGTTCCAGTCAACCCTGCCTTAACTGATGGCA
>NZ_JAMXXZ010000098.1:0-291 GCF_024129285.1 Acinetobacter sp. S4397-1 | reverse complement strand
AATATCAGGGAAGAAAAATCAATTACAGCATCTTCGATAAATTAAGTCAGCTTAACCAGCGAGAGATTGTTGAGAATAAACGTTTAGGTGCTGTTCTCAATCATATTCAACAACAGCATGAAGAATTGGAACAGCAATACAAACGCAATCGTTCTCAATCTATGCCAAGAAGACGTGCACAGAAAACAGCAATTCAACAACGAAATCTGAATCCTGTGCTTGACTTGGAAATGTCTGTATAGGACATTTCTATTTGGTTTTAAGGTAGGACATTTCTACTTGGGAATAACA
>NZ_JAMXXZ010000097.1:0-330 GCF_024129285.1 Acinetobacter sp. S4397-1 | reverse complement strand
ACGCTCAATCACCAAAGTCAGGTCAGAACGCGGCGCAATATTCCCCATCACGCTATACAGCTCCGTCCCGTCCAGCTTCAGGGTTTTACGATCCGTGCCCGGTTTAAACTCCAGCGGCAACACCCCCATACCGACCAGATTGGTACGGTGAATACGCTCAAACCCTTCTGCTACAATCACTTCCACCCCGGCAAGGCGCACCCCTTTGGCCGCCCAGTCACGGCTTGAGCCCTGACCATAGTCCTTGCCGGCAATAATGATCAGCGGCTGTTTGCGGTTCATATAGGTTTCAATCGCTTCCCACATCCGCATCACCTCACCTTCCGGCTC
>NZ_JAMXXZ010000096.1:0-378 GCF_024129285.1 Acinetobacter sp. S4397-1 | reverse complement strand
ATGCCAGAGTTCAACATCTTGAAGTCACCAATCAGCAATTAGATTCTAAAGTTCAACATCTTTCTATTCTCAATCAAAAATACGAGCATGAACTGGCGCTGTTTAAAAAGCACAAATTCGCCCAAAAGAATGAACACTTAACGGCAAAACAAATCCATCTGTGGGATGAAGCGGTTGAAGAAGATATCGCAGCCGTTGATCTGGAATTAGAACGATTAAATGCAGATAAAACCCATGCAGCGACACAGAAAGCCAAAACCAATAAACCTAAACGTCGACCACTGCCAGATCATCTACACACCATCCGTATTGAGCATGAACCTGCATCAACCCAATGTGCTTGTGGATGCCAACTCCGTCGTATCGGCGAAGATGTCA
>NZ_JAMXXZ010000095.1:0-381 GCF_024129285.1 Acinetobacter sp. S4397-1 | reverse complement strand
TTACATATTCGGATAATTCGGACCACCGCCACCTTCCGGTGTTACCCAGGTGATATTCTGGGATGGATCTTTGATGTCACAGGTCTTGCAGTGTACACAGTTGGCTGCATTAATCTGGAAGCGTTTTGAACCATCATCATTTTCCATGATTTCATACACACCCGCCGGGCAGTAGCGTTGGGCTGGCTCATCCCATTTCGGCAGGTTCACTTCTACTGGAATTGAAGCATCGGTCAGCTTTAAATGTGCAGGCTGGTTTTCTTCATGCACGGTATTCGATACAAACACTGAAGACAGACGGTCAAACGTCAGCTTGCCATCCGGTTTTGGATAGTTCGGCTTGAAGTTCACTGCATCAACAGTTTTCAGCGTCTTAAAGTC
>NZ_JAMXXZ010000094.1:0-381 GCF_024129285.1 Acinetobacter sp. S4397-1 | reverse complement strand
AAGACAGACGGTCAAACGTCAGCTTGCCATCCGGTTTTGGATAGTTCGGCTTGAAGTTCACTGCATCAACAGTTTTCAGCGTCTTAAAGTCTGGCACCAAGTCATGTAAAGTGAAGGGTACTTTAAACACGTTCTGGTCAATAAAGTTAAAGGCGCCCCCCATCCATTGACCGAACTTGTGCATTGCCGGGCCAAAGTTACGCGCATTGTAGAGTTCTTCTTTCAGCCAGCTGTTGTTGAACTTCTCGGTATAGGCAGTCAGCTCTTTGATGAAGAAATCTTCACCTTCACTCACACGGGCAACTGCAAGATCACCACCTTTTTCTACACCGGCCTGGATTGCTTCAAATACCGCTTCACCGCAAAGCATGCCAGATTTCA
>NZ_JAMXXZ010000093.1:0-411 GCF_024129285.1 Acinetobacter sp. S4397-1 | reverse complement strand
GCTTGCCACCTTCCAGATACTGTTTGATTAAAGGATGGGTTTTCCAGCGCTGCATTTCCATAAATGGATACATGTGCGGATTGGTATAGGACAGATCCACGATCATGCCCAAAGTCACCTGATTGTTTTCAGCATGGTATAACCACCAGCCGCCTGAAGAACCGGTTTCATTTAAAGGCCAGCCGGCCCCGTGCATCACCAGACCTGGCTTATGTTTGGCCGGATCAATTTCCCAAAGTTCTTTAATCCCGATCCCGTAGTGCTGTGGATCAGCATCTTTATCCAGATTGAATTTTTGGATCAGGCGTTTACCTAAATGGCCACGGCAGCCTTCAGCAAAGATGGTGTATTTGGCATGCAGCTCATAGCCCGGGGTGAAGTTATGCGTCGGTTCGCCATCTTTGCCAATGC
>NZ_JAMXXZ010000092.1:0-444 GCF_024129285.1 Acinetobacter sp. S4397-1 | reverse complement strand
CAGCAAGTCCGCTGTATGACTGGCGTCCGCAAAGTACCTATATCCGCCGCCCGCCTTACTGGGAAGGCGCACTGGCTGCCCCACGTACACTCGCGAATATGCGTCCACTGGCAATTCTGGGTGATAACATCACCACGGATCATCTGTCACCATCGAATGCCATCATGCTGGATTCGGCAGCGGGTGAATATCTGCACAAAATGGGGGTGCCTGAAGAAGACTTCAACTCTTATGCAACACACCGCGGTGACCATTTGACAGCGCAGCGTGCAACCTTTGCCAATCCGAAACTGTTTAATGAAATGGTGGTGCGTTCTGACGGCAGCATCAAACAGGGTTCAAAGGCACGTGTAGAGCCGGAAGGTGAGGTGATGCGGATGTGGGAAGCGATTGAAACCTATATGAACCGCAAACAGCCGCTGATCATTATTGCCGGCAAGGACT
>NZ_JAMXXZ010000091.1:0-444 GCF_024129285.1 Acinetobacter sp. S4397-1 | reverse complement strand
CAGCAAGTCCGCTGTATGACTGGCGTCCGCAAAGTACCTATATCCGCCGCCCGCCTTACTGGGAAGGCGCACTGGCTGCCCCACGTACACTTGCGAATATGCGCCCACTGGCAATTCTGGGTGATAACATCACCACGGATCATCTGTCACCATCGAATGCCATCATGCTGGATTCGGCAGCGGGTGAATACCTGCACAAAATGGGGGTACCTGAAGAAGACTTCAACTCTTATGCAACACACCGTGGTGACCATTTGACGGCGCAGCGTGCAACCTTTGCCAATCCGAAACTGTTTAATGAAATGGTGGTGCGTTCTGACGGCAGCATCAAACAGGGTTCAAAGGCACGGGTGGAGCCGGAAGGTGAGGTGATGCGGATGTGGGAAGCGATTGAAACCTATATGAACCGCAAACAGCCGCTGATCATTATTGCCGGCAAGGACT
>NZ_JAMXXZ010000090.1:0-445 GCF_024129285.1 Acinetobacter sp. S4397-1 | reverse complement strand
CAGAAGTTGTTATCACCATTCAAGGTGTAGACAAAGACGGCAATGTTGTGACAGAAAAAGTTACAACCACAGTGAAGCCGGATGGCAGCTACGAGGCGAAACTTCCAGCAGGCACGACGATTGTTGATGGTTCACCATTGATTGGTGAAGCAGTCAGTACAGACCGCAACGGCAATGCAGTGACAGGCCCGGATGAGCTTGCAGGCGCGCCAGGCGTCACAGTTCCGCCAGAGCTTGAAGTGACTCTTCCGCCAGCAACAGGCGGCGGCTTAGACCTTGAACCAGGTACAATTGACTTAACGATTGGCAAAGACGGTTCACTGACAGGTGTAACAGAAGACGTCGCGCCAGGTACAGAAGTTGTTATCACCATTCAAGGTGTAGACAAAGACGGCAATGTTGTGACAGAAAAAGTTACAACCACAGTGAAGCCGGATGGCAGCTA
>NZ_JAMXXZ010000089.1:0-452 GCF_024129285.1 Acinetobacter sp. S4397-1 | reverse complement strand
GGTTAATTGATATGCACATAGTGAGGCGTAAATTCCACTCAGAAATCCATGAAGACTACGTGCTTTACTCGTCACTAAATTGTATTGCCCCTTCAATAAACTGAATAATGTTTCTATCTTATTGCGTTGTCTTAGGTGATATTCATCTGATGCACAGAGTTGAATAGCCTGCATATTCTTTCGATGATAAGTAATTAAATCAATACCTTGATCTTTCGATCTGATTTTTAATTCTTGGCTGATGTAACCTCGATCCCCGTAAAGTTTTGCTTCTATACCAGCAACCAATTGCTCAACCATTTTTATGTCAGCAACATGTCCATTTGATAAAGCAGAACAGGCAATTTCACCAAATTGATTCATCGCAATATGTAATTTACAGCCATAAAACCAGCCCATTGAGCTTCTACCACGTGATGCAATTTGGACTAATGATTTATGACGCTGAATAC
>NZ_JAMXXZ010000088.1:0-482 GCF_024129285.1 Acinetobacter sp. S4397-1 | reverse complement strand
TTGGATACACTGTATAAATTCCCTGATAACCCTTATCTGCAAGGATAAATGCACCTGCAGGAATCTGATTCAAGTTACGTTTGAAGAGTTCGAAATCATGTACGGCACCACGACTCGTACATAAACTCAGGATTTTTTGAGTTTGATAATGAATGATGGCCTGTACTTTGAAGGTATGGGTCTTTTTCTTACCGCTATAGCTTTTCTTCTGTTTTTTTAGGCCTTTGGATTGGAATTTCTGTGGCATCTACAATCACCACATTCCAGTCAATGCCTTCGCCTTCAGGCAAATGCTTGGGTAAATTAAATAAATTGGACCGAATCAGGCAGTCTTCAACATGACGGACAATTCTTGAGGCTGTGGGCTCTGAAACCCCGTAACTCGTCGCAACGTGAAATAAGGTTCGGTATTCCCGCCAATAGCTTAGACAGAGCAGAACCTGGTCTTCCAGGCTTAACTTGGGCGGTCTGCCTTTGGCAGG
>NZ_JAMXXZ010000087.1:0-486 GCF_024129285.1 Acinetobacter sp. S4397-1 | reverse complement strand
ATCCGCAGATTATGCACGAATGCCAAGAAATCTGGAGTGCAAATATTAACCAAAAAGAAGATCGTTTTTTGATTTATGAAAGAGATCTAGTCTAGAAGCCATATGTTTGGGCATAGTTTGAAAAAGGATGGTGAGGTAAATATGAGTTGCACAGGTCTGGGGCAGTATACTGCTCATGAGATCATGCTCCGGCAGAGAGGCTCTTCCGAAGTCTTAAAACGGCATAGATATCCAAGCTTGGCCACTATTTCATTCAAGAAGCAAAAATAAATATTAAGCTCTATTTAATGGAATACTATAATTTATTGAAGCACATTAGTTTAACCTGAGGGTCAGTCTTTATGAGGCTGAATAAAAGCTTAAAACTATATCCAATATTTGTTGGATACTGTATTAAATAGATTTCTTTCATAAGTCATTTTTTACTCAGCTCCAAGTTATAGATTCCCGCAATTAAATTGAATCTTAATCCCAGTCTTTTGCCTC
>NZ_JAMXXZ010000086.1:0-518 GCF_024129285.1 Acinetobacter sp. S4397-1 | reverse complement strand
TTTTATTTCTACATTTTCAATGGCACGCACTCTTCTTACCGATGATATCTGGCAGAAAATTCAAGATACTATGCGATTACATGGTTGCTACTGTTCAAAGAATAGTAGAAATATCATGGAAGCGATCTTATGGAAACTGCGTACAGGCGCCACATGGCGGGATATTCCCCAAGAATTTTGTCCTTGGCAAACTGCTTACAATCGCTTTAATCGTTGGGCAAGCAAGGGATTGTGGGATAAATTTTTTTTAGATTACGAGGCGTCCTGGATCAAGAATGGGTATTCATTGACGGAAGCTACATACGCGTGCATCAACATGCAAGTGGAGCTCGGCATGGTTTCAAAAGAGCAATTGGACAATCACGTGGTGGACGAACAACAAAAATACATCTTGCAACCGACGCGAATGGATTACCGATTGATTTTAAAATCACTGGGGGTGACGTCCACGACAGTCAAGTTGCAAAACAACTGATTGATACTGTAGACGAGGCAACTTATCTTATTGCTGATAAGGG
>NZ_JAMXXZ010000085.1:0-561 GCF_024129285.1 Acinetobacter sp. S4397-1 | reverse complement strand
ACAGAGAATCAGAAACATTAAATCTAAATGATAAGCTGGGGACTTAGCTTAGTTGGTAGAGCGCCTGCTTTGCACGCAGGAGGTCAGGAGTTCGACTCTCCTAGTCTCCACCACGAATTATTTTTTAAGCACTGCTTTAAAAAATAATGAGGCTGGATTACAGAATTTAGTAAATAAATAATTATTTATTAACTTCTGTGATTTATCACAGTTTCTAGACCTGACGAAGGCTAGAAAAATCATTAACAGCATATATTTGAGTTGAAATAATTTGTTCATACTCATAGATAGAACGGAAGTTAACAGTAATTTATTACCTGTTAATGACTGTACTTGAAATGAGAACTAGCGAAATTAACTGAATCAAGCGTTTTGGTATATGAATCTAATTGAAGCTGTACAGTGCTTAAGTGCACAAACGCCAACTGTGTGATTGACTGAGAAATTGGTTAATCATGTTGCTCATCCTACTTGTAGGGATGGACGACTGTTTGGGGTTGTATAGTCAAGTAATTAAGTGCATGTGGTGGATGCCTTGGCAGTCAGAGGCGATGAAAGACG
>NZ_JAMXXZ010000084.1:0-572 GCF_024129285.1 Acinetobacter sp. S4397-1 | reverse complement strand
TTTACTCCCTTGGAGATGTTAGCAATGTTGGATCAAAATACTTCCGCCCAACTCAAAACCTTACTTGAACGCCTTGAAGCGCCTATTGAGCTGGTGGCCACTTTAGATCAATCGGATAAATCTGCCAAAATCAAAGAACTGGTGGAAGAAGTCGCTGCTCTGTCTGATCGGGTGACTGCCCGTTTTGATGGTCAGAACAAGCGGGTACCCAGCTTTGGAATTGCCAAAGCCGGTGAACAGCCACGGGTGTTCTTTGCAGGTTTGCCAATGGGCCATGAGTTTACTTCCCTGATTCTGGCATTGTTACAAACGTCGGGTTATGCCCCGAAAGTCTCTGCTGAGGTGCTGGATAATATTAAAAGCCTGAATATTCAGTCTGACTTCGATGTCTTTGTCTCTTTAAGCTGCCATAACTGCCCGGATGTGGTGCAGGCACTCAACCTGATTGCCATCTATAACCCGGGTACCACTGCCACCATGATTGATGGAGCTTTCTTCCAGGATGAAGTGGAAGAGCGCAAAATTATGGCAGTGCCGATGGTCTTCCAGGACAACAATCATATCGGTCAGGG
>NZ_JAMXXZ010000083.1:0-637 GCF_024129285.1 Acinetobacter sp. S4397-1 | reverse complement strand
TCGCTGTCCGAGTCTGAGTCGCTGTCTGAATCCGAATCGCTATCTGAATCCGAGTCGCTGTCAGAGTCTGAATCGCTGTCTGAATCAGAGTCGCTATCCGAGTCTGAGTCGCTGTCTGAATCCGAATCGCTATCGCTGTCTGAGTCCGAATCGCTGTCTGAATCCGAATCGCTGTCTGAATCCGAATCGCTATCCGAGTCCGAATCGCTGTCTGAGTCGCTATCCGAGTCTGAGTCGCTGTCTGAATCCGAGTCGCTGTCCGAGTCAGAGTCTGAATCATCAATTACTGGAGCAAATACCTGCGTAGGAGCAGACTCATTACCCGCATCATCTTTCGCTGTAACTAATACTTCTTCACCATCAACGAGCGCAGTCTCTAAGTCAATCTCATAGTCACCATTTACATCAGCTTTGCCAGAGGCAATGACTTTACCATCAGCATCTTTAATTTGAACTAAAGCACCAGCTTCGGCTTTACCAAAAATAACTGTACCTTCTTCATTAAATTCAGCAGAAGGCATCGCAGGTTTAATGGTGTCTTTCTCACCCGTGATTTCTACAGGCTCAGACTCATTACCAGCTTCATCTTTTGCAATAACGTCAGCAGTGTTGCCATCAGTTAAGGCAGGGTTGACTG
>NZ_JAMXXZ010000082.1:0-645 GCF_024129285.1 Acinetobacter sp. S4397-1 | reverse complement strand
GGTGGTGTATCAGAAAGTATGCTGAGGAGATGAAAGAAGGGTGACAGCCGAAGCAAGATGATATATTTGAGGTTATGAAGACACAAATAGATATCATATGCCCCGACTGTCACAGTCCCAGTTTAAAGAAAAACGGCAAAAAAAGCTATGGCAAGCAGAACTATCAATGTAAGGACTGCAAACGCCAGTTTATTGGCGATCATGCCCTAACTTATAACGGCTGTCACTCTAGAATAGAAGATAAAATACGGCTAATGACAGTGAGAGGCTGTGGCGTCAGAGACATTGCTATTATAGCCTCAGTTAGCATTGGTAAAGTGCTTAGCACCATAGGCTCATCTGTTTATAAGATTGCGCCTAAGAAGCGCTATTATGAACGCTTAGAGGTTGATGAGTTTTGGACTTACGTGTATCGCAAGAAGCGTAAAGTTTGGCTTATTTATGCTTATGACCGCGCTACCAATGAGATTGTCGCTTATGTCTGGGGCAAACGTGACTTGAAAACAGCTAAGAAGCTAAGAGCCCGTCTTAAACAACTGAAAGTCAGCTATGGCTCTATTAGCATGGATAACTGGGATAGCTTTATAACCGCATTCAAGCCTGACAAGAAACAAATCGGCAAGCAGCATACGGTAGGCATAGAAG
>NZ_JAMXXZ010000081.1:0-883 GCF_024129285.1 Acinetobacter sp. S4397-1 | reverse complement strand
TGCGTGCCATTGAAAATGTAGAAATAAAAATAACTCAAAGGAGGATTTTAAGTATTTAAAACCAATTCTTCAAATGAGGACACGCCCTAAAACAGATAAAACTTTTTCTAGGAAATGGGAGAATCTAATTAAAAAATTCCATTTGATGATACAGGCTTTCTTATTATATTGAGAACATAATCTAACGATGGCATAATAGCATTAAATCTATACTATGAGGTGGATGAGCAGCAATATGGTATCTTACGGTCTGTAATCCTTACCGTATATCGATTATACTCCCAATCATATAATATAGTTACTTAGATGAAAATACTCTTAAACCAGTACCCCTCTATCCAGATACCAATAACTATATGGTCTATTTCTGTCTAAGTCATAGTATTGAAAGATAATCAAAGAAGGATTAAGCAAATGGATAATTTAGCGCTAACACTTGCTCCTCGACTAAAACTAGTTAATAAGTTATTTAAAGTTTCCAAACTTAGTATTTTTCCTCAATCTCTATCTCAAAAAATATATAATATTAAAACCGATTTAATCGTTAATTCACTACAAACTTTGCATAAAAATTTATTAATTGAATACTCCCCTCAAATAAATAATAATACTTTTGAAATAAGTAATATAATTTGGGTCTGCTGGTTTCAAGGAGAAGAAAATGCTCCTTTACTTGTCAAAAAATGTATTAACAATCTTAGGTTATATAATTCGGATAATTTTGAAGTTAAAGTTATTACTTTAGATAATTATGAAAACTATACAACCCTACCCGCTTATATAAAAGAAAAATGGTGGTGTATCAGAAAGTATGCTGAGGAGATGAAAGAAGGGTGACAGCCGAAGCAAGATGATATATTTGAGGTTATGAAGACACAAATAG
>NZ_JAMXXZ010000080.1:0-975 GCF_024129285.1 Acinetobacter sp. S4397-1 | reverse complement strand
CGAGGCAAAAGACTGGGATTAAGATTCAATTTAATTGCGGGAATCTATAACTTGGAGCTGAGTAAAAAATGACTTATGAAAGAAATCTAATGATTTAAAAGGTTTATTTAAATATATAGAATTCAATTAATTTTTATTTCAACAAATCCATCTCATACTAAAGAATAGGAAGGAAACGCTAAAACTGCTTAAAAAAAGAACATTTAGAGCAGGTATTCTAAAAAATATATAACAAAATGTTGCTGAAATGCGGATTTTGGCAACTAAGTATATGAAATATAAGTGATTTGGGAAGTGGCTTTTCGGCAGTGTACTATGCCACTTAAGCGATGGTCATTCTTAACAACAATGATGTAGGAAAAAATGATGCAAGAGGCAGGTAAGCTATGAACAAAAAATATCGTAAACCGCTGCAAGGCACCCCGCTGGAATATTGTGATGTGCGTCAGGCTGTGGAAGATATCCAGCCAGGCGCCTATGCCAAACTTCCCTATACCTCCAAAGTACTGGCCGAGCAGCTGGTACGCCGCTGTGATCCCGCGATTCTTGAACAGTCGTTAAAAGAACTGATTTACCGTAAACAGGATCACGATTTCCCCTGGTATCCCGCCCGCGTGGTCTGTCATGACATTCTCGGTCAAACCGCACTGGTTGACCTTGCCGGTTTGCGCGATGCGATTGCCGAGCAGGGCGGCGATCCATCCAAAGTCAATCCGGTGGTACCAACGCAATTGATCGTTGATCACTCTCTAGCGGTGGAGTATGGCGGTTTTGACCCAGATGCTTTTGAAAAAAACCGGGCGATTGAAGACCGTCGCAACGAAGACCGTTTCCATTTTATTGAGTGGACCAAAACCGCGTTTGAAAATGTCGATGTGATTCCGGCCGGTAACGGCATCATGCACCAGATCAATCTGGAGAAAATGTCTCCAGTCATTCAAAACCGTGATGGCGTGGCATTCCCGGATACTTGTG
>NZ_JAMXXZ010000079.1:0-1016 GCF_024129285.1 Acinetobacter sp. S4397-1 | reverse complement strand
ATATAGGACTTACGCATTGACGGATTCAAAAAAGTATTAAAATACTTTATAAAGTATCTGTGATCAGACGAATTAAACATGCTTCTACAGCAACTTGTACATTACCCATTTATATGGGCTTTCTCATGACAGAACCGAACTCTATTAGCTGCACACAACTTGCCGAGACTTATAATATCTCGCATGATAGTGTAAATCGCTTTCTAGAGCGTGAAGACTACACACCTCACGACCTATATCAAGAATCAATTCAACATATTGATAATAATAAACTTATAGTCAGTATTGATGATACTGTTTTAGATAAACCATATAGTCAACATATGGACTTGGTTAGCTATTTTTGGTCAGGCAAACACCACCGATCCGTCAAGGGTATTAATCTCATTACCTTGTATGCGACAGATCAAAATGGTCAAAATATTCCAATTAATTTCCGAATTTATGACAAATCTGAAAGTAAAACCAAGAATGATTACTTTATGGATATGTTAAGTGAAGTACTCAGTTGGGGTGCAAAGATTCAATTTATTACAGGTGATAGTTGGTATTCATCGACTGGAAATCTAAAAACCATAAGAAAATATGGTATTCGATTTATGTTTGGTATCGACTGTAACCGTAAGGTTTCCCCAGAAAAAGGACAATGGTTTCAACTGCGTTTATTGCCAGATTTCCATCAGGGTCAAGTGGTTTGGCTCAAAGATTTTGGCTTTGTACAATTATTTAAGACTCAGTTAAAAGAACAGCAGAGGTTTTATATTGTACATCAAGATGAAGATGATTTATTGTCCTTTGAGGGTTTTCATGAATTACATTCAAGTCATTGGAAAATAGAGCAATATCACCGGGTGATTAAACAGGTTTGTCATATTGAAAAGTTTCAGGTAAGACGATCTAAACTGATTTTGAATCATATTTTTTCAGCCTTGATGGCCTACGTTGAGATACAAAAGAACCAGTTTGAGCGGATCTTTGAAAATGTATATCGTTGGCAGAAGAAATTATTTAGACCA
>NZ_JAMXXZ010000078.1:0-1092 GCF_024129285.1 Acinetobacter sp. S4397-1 | reverse complement strand
CATGGCTAAGGCTAAGTTTGAACGTAATAAGCCACACGTTAACGTGGGCACAATCGGTCACGTTGACCATGGTAAAACAACTTTAACAGCTGCGATTGCAACTGTATGTGCGAAGAAATTCGGTGGTGAAGCTCGTGACTACGCTGCAATTGACTCTGCACCAGAAGAAAAAGCACGTGGTATTACTATTAATACTTCACACGTAGAATACGATTCTCCAACTCGTCACTACGCTCACGTCGACTGCCCAGGTCACGCCGACTATGTTAAAAACATGATTACTGGTGCGGCTCAGATGGATGGCGCGATCCTGGTATGTTCAGCGACTGATGGTCCTATGCCACAAACTCGTGAACACATCCTGCTTTCTCGTCAGGTTGGTGTTCCATACATCATCGTATTCCTGAACAAATGTGACATCGTTGATGACGAAGAGCTGATCGAACTGGTAGAAATGGAAGTTCGTGAACTTCTTTCTACATACGACTTCCCGGGTGACGACACTCCGGTAATCCGTGGTTCTGCTCTTGCTGCACTGAACGGCGAATCTGGCCAGTATGGCGAAGATGCTGTAGTTGCACTTGTTGAAGCGCTTGATACTTATATCCCAGAGCCAGTACGTGCAATCGATCAAGCATTCTTGATGCCAATTGAAGACGTATTCTCTATTTCTGGTCGTGGTACAGTAGTAACTGGTCGTGTTGAGACTGGTGTTGTACGCGTTGGTGAAGAAGTTGAAATCGTAGGTATCAAAGACACCGTTAAAACAACTGTAACTGGTGTTGAGATGTTCCGTAAGCTTCTAGACGAAGGTCGTGCGGGCGAGAACTGTGGTGTTCTTCTTCGTGGTACTAAGCGTGAAGACGTACAACGTGGTCAAGTATTGGCTAAACCAGGTTCAATCAAGCCACACACTAAATTCGATGCGGAAGTATACGTACTTTCTAAAGAAGAAGGTGGTCGTCACACTCCATTCCTGAACGGTTACCGTCCACAGTTCTATTTCCGTACAACTGACGTAACTGGTGCGATCCAGTTGAAAGAAGGTGTGGAAATGGTTATGCCTGGTGACAACGTTGAGATGTCAGTAGA
>NZ_JAMXXZ010000077.1:0-1180 GCF_024129285.1 Acinetobacter sp. S4397-1 | reverse complement strand
CTCTGTACACGACAAAAATAGATAACTCATTGAAATAATGTCATAATAATTGTTTTCTAACGACGAATACTATGACACATCTCAATGAGTTATATCTTATCTTAAACAAATATCTAAAATGGAACAAGTCACATTTAAAGTGCTTTGCGCTCATCATGCTTGTGATTATTTTAAAGCAAACATGTAATCTTTCTTCTGCATCTAAAGCCTTGCCCATCAAGTGCTTACCACAATCATTTTATCGACGTATGCAGCGCTTCTTTGCAGGTCAGTATTTTGATTATCGTCAAATTTCTCAGTTGATTTTCAATATGTTTTCATTCGACCAAGTGCAACTGACTTTAGATAGAACCAATTGGAAATGGGGAAAACGAAATATTAATATCCTGATGCTCGCAATCGTTTATCGTGGAATAGCGATACCTATCCTTTGGACATTGCTTAATAAACGTGGAAATTCAGATACGAAAGAGCGTATTGCTTTGATTCAACGCTTTATAGCCATTTTTGGTAAAGACCGTATTGTGAATGTGTTCGCAGACAGAGAGTTTATCGGTGAGCAGTGGTTTACATGGTTAATTGAACAAGACATCAACTTCTGCATTCGTGTTAAAAAAACTTCATTGTCACCAATCATTTAGGAAAGAATCATAAAATTAGTGATTTATTTCGCCATCTTCAAGTTGGTCAAATTGAATGTCGTAAACGACGGATTTTGGTTGGTCGGGTGAAACTATATATAAGTGCACTACAGTTAGAAAATGGAGAGCTTTTACTCGTCGTTTCTCCTCAGTTTAATGCCAATGCTATTCAGGATTATGCATTACGCTGGGAAATTGAAACCTTATTCAGTTGTCTCAAAGGACGCGGGTTTAATCTTGAAAATACGCGCTTGACAGACCCTAGACGAGTGAAAAAATTGATTGCGGTGTTAGCTATAAGCTTCTGTTGGTGTTACTTAACGGGTGAATGGCAACATGATCAAAAAAAAGCGATAAAAATAAAGAAGCATGGACGACTCTCAATGAGTTTATTTCGCTATGGTTTAGACTATGTTCAAATGGCGATTCAGCGTTTAATTGGTTTTGGGAAAAAAGAAGAGTTTAAGGAAATTTTGGCAATTTTAAGAAGGCAGAACCCTGATAGGATAAGGGTTCTGTGAAATTTGTCGTGTACAGAG
>NZ_JAMXXZ010000076.1:0-1248 GCF_024129285.1 Acinetobacter sp. S4397-1 | reverse complement strand
ATCCGCAGATTATGCACGAATGCCAAGAAATCTGGAGTGCAAATATTAACCAAAAAGAAGATCGTTTTTTGATTTATGAAAGAGATCTATTATTAAACACTATGAAATTATAGCGTTCTAATCATCTTGTAATATGCATGACTTAATCTTGCTGCTTCTTAAAAAATATGAAGCTTTAATATGAGTAAGTCACTTTTAGCAATTTTAATCGGTTCAGTACTTTTTTTATCAGGGTGTGATAATCAAAATGATGATATCCAAGTATCAAATCCTGATTCAGAAGAAAAACATTTGTTCTTTAAAGACAGGGACTTTGATCTTCAGGCACATAGAGGAGGATTAGGTTTAAGAACAGAGAGTAGTATTGCCTCATTTAGCAATGCGCTTGAAATGGGAGTAACTACATTAGAATTAGATACACAAGTTACTAAAGATGGAAAAGTAGTAGTAACACATGATCGTCAAATTTCTAAAAATAAGTGTCTAGATACAGGTCCTGCTTTTGTGGGGGATCTAGATTACCCGTATGTTGGAAAATATATAAAAGACTTAACTTTAGAGCAGATTAAAACAATGGATTGTGGTTCTTTGCGCTTAAAAGATTACCCACAGCAGCTGACTAGCCCTGGTGCTAAAATGCTAACTCTTAAAGAATTTTTTACTTTAGTTAAAAAATATAAATCAGAAAATGTCTTAATGAATATTGAGACCAAGATAGAGGCCGGAGCGCCAGAGCAAACTGCACCGCGCGAGCAATTCGTTAAAGCTGTTTTAGAGGAAGTGAAAAAATCAGGATTTGAAAATCAGATTACAATTCAGAGTTTTGATTGGGGAGCTTTAATGCTTGTGAAAGAGCTAAATCCTAAATTACCGATTATTGCTTTAACAAATGGACAGCAGTTTTTACAAGTAGGTCAACCAGGTAAATCCCCTTGGTTAGGTGGGTTAGATATTGATGATTTTAATGGTGACTTAATAGCAGCGGTTAAATCATTTGGTGCAGATGCTGTTTCACCCGTACATGGTAATCCACAGAATGGAAAAATAGGCGATTTTAACTATGTGCCATATACGACTAAAGAAATGGTGGAAAAAGCACATCAAAATAATTTAAAAGTTATTCCGTGGACTGTATCTGATATTGAAACTATAAATCATTTCTCTGTACACGACAAAAATAGATAACTCATTGAAATAATGTCATAATAATTGTTTTCTAACGACGAATACTATGACACATCTCAATGA
>NZ_JAMXXZ010000075.1:0-1254 GCF_024129285.1 Acinetobacter sp. S4397-1 | reverse complement strand
CTCGCTGGTTAAGCTGACTTAATTTATCGAAGATGCTGTAATTGATTTTTCTTCCCTGATATTCAATCGCGACTGTACCATCCGGGTATTCTAGGAACTCAAGATACTTACCAATCAATCTTTGGTTTTCTTCCGTGTTTTCCAAGAGATATACGCATTTATCATAAGTAATCGTCAGGCTATTCGTGACTCTGCGGGGTTCACGCCAAGTAAAAACATCATCTAACTCCTCAGCAGTTTCAGTAACAGTCCGGTGTAAATCCTTGGGATTAAAAGCCATCTTGGCGAACTTCTGATTGAACTGCTCAATGAAGCAGGGTAGCCAGGCATTCGCTTGCTCAATCGAACAGATGCCTTCCAGGCGCATTTCTTTGATCAGACGGTCCTGAAGCGTTCTATTGGCCCGTTCTACACGGCCTTTGGCCTGTGGTGAATTAGCGAAGATAATATCGATATTCAGGGTGCTGAGTACGCGCCCAAACTGGGTAATCTTGGTGTCTTTCTTACTGCTTTGATTCACCCTGAAGACTGAATGTTTATCGCTGTAAAATGCCAACGGCTTACCATGCTGCTCAATATACAAACGTGTTGAAATCATATAGTCAAAGGCTGATTCTGATTCACAGAAGCGTAAATGCTGCAATTTTCCTGTGGCATCATCGATAAACACCAGCAGACAGCATTTAGGGGCTCGACCTTCAAACCAGTCATGGTGTGAGCCATCAATTTGAATCAGTTCACCATAACAGTCCCGGTTATAACGAGGCTGATACGGGCGTTTCAGACGCTTGGATCGAGGAATCCATAAATCGGCTGCAATCATCCAAGAACGTAGTGTTTCCACCGAAATGTCGAATCCATGAATGGTAGTGAGCTTTTCATGCGCTAAAGTGGGTCCGAAACCATGCAGTTGATCCGAAACAATATTGAGGCACTTGAGTCTGAGTTCTTCAGGAAGCCTGGAGTTGCTGATTTGACCACGACCGGCATGGGCTAATGCAACTGGGCCTTGAGCTTTGTATTTCTGCAGTAAGCGTCTGATCTGACGCTCTGAAATATGAAGTAACTGAGCAGCTTGGGACTGGGTTATGCGTTGATCACAGATTTCCTGCAAGACCGACAATCGTTTAAGTTCTTTATCCGACATAGACACCAACATATCAAACCGTCCGCTAAGGAAATTGCAAAAATGCATATTCTAAAAGCGGACATTTTTACTTTGGAGAAACCGGACATTTCTATTTTGGGCTTACA
>NZ_JAMXXZ010000074.1:0-1356 GCF_024129285.1 Acinetobacter sp. S4397-1 | reverse complement strand
GCTGTAGAAGCATGTTTAATTCGTCTGATCACAGATACTTTATAAAGTATTTTAATACTTTTTTGAATCCGTCAATGCGTAAGTCCTATATTATTGTAAATTTAATCTATAAAATATAAAATTATATATAAGGTAAATTTTATAGACTAGGGAGTTAGTATAAATTATTTACCCTATAAATTCATTTGTTTTATTATGTAAAATAGGGAAATTAGTTTTTATTTTTATAAATAAAAAAATTAATTTTGCTAGATTTATAATATTAAATACAGCATAGAAAACTGGGTTGTGTTTTTGGTTTGATTTTATAAGCTAATTTTAAATAGCCTAAGCAAATATATTTCAGAAAAATAGCCCAAGCCTTTGCTTTTTAAAACTGCTGTTTTACAAAGCAAAGGCTTGGGAGTCCACCAATATGATTATTTTTAGATTTTAATGAGATACCAAAAAATGGAGAAGATAAATTAATTAGCTTAGGTAAACCTTCTATAAGTATGCAGCATAGATTTTGAGCTAAACACGCATCCTTGTATGTAGGTAAAATACAGGGATTTTTCGGCTAAAATTTTGAAAAAATTAAGCCAGCATTCAATTTTAAAATATCACTAAAAAATGAATAAAAAATTCTAATTTGGTTTGACCAAAGAAAAAGATACCCATATGATAATTACGTTACAGCAAAATCTGTAATCGGGCGTGGAAACCTGAAAATTACTACAGAAGCATTAAAACCGCTTTAGCGGTTTTTTTGTGCTTATTATGCTTAGTTTGCCATTATGGTAGGCCAGGCAGGGCAGTCTATGACTGGCCGTCTTCTGTAGTGCGGTATTTCCACCCCTGTTTGGTCTACCTCCATCTCGTGGAAAAGATGGTTGTAGATAGTGAACTCTAAACTACAGGTACTAAACATGAAGATTTTATTATCTAATCCCCCCATTTCTCTTAGGTCTCTTTTGTTAGCGCTGACTGGATATTGACGGTCATTTAATTCACAGCTTTAACCAAATCGAACTATATACATTTTCAAATTTCGTACTTGAGCGAAAGTAGGAAAGTGTTGCCTGGAGAAAATAAGAAATGGGTTCTACACGACTATTGACCAATATTATTCAGCGTAAAGTTATGTTGCCAGAAGAAATGTCACCCTCAATGCAGCGTGACAATTTTGAAGTGGCACTGACTGATTTTGAAAAGCATCCAATCATCAAATGTTTATTTAAGGCGGATAACCAGCGTTCTACGGAATGTTGGAGCGTGCAAGAAATTGGGTGGTGTATCAGAAAGTATGCTGAGGAGATGAAAGAAGGGTGACAGCCGAAGCAAGATGATATATTTGAGGTTATGAAGACACAAATA
>NZ_JAMXXZ010000073.1:0-1381 GCF_024129285.1 Acinetobacter sp. S4397-1 | reverse complement strand
CTGCAAGACCTGTGACATCAAAGATCCATCCCAGAATATCACCTGGGTAACACCGGAAGGTGGCGGTGGTCCGAATTATCCGAATATGTAATCTCTGCTGAGATCAAAATAAACCCGCTTCAAAGCGGGTTTATTTTTTATCTTTTATTTAAAAATTGTTTAATAAATAAGCTAGACTTTGTGTAACAATCCATAAAAGTCCGAAAATAAATATTAAATATTGTATATAAAAAAGATACGGATATTTATCCATTAACTCGACTAACTGCCGTTTTTCAATTTTAAAATAAAACCCCTTTCTATAAAGTTTCTTAAATTTAATTTCCATTTTTATATTTAAAATCTCCCTCCAAAAAACTAATGGCAAAACACTTAAAAAGTAAAAATTAAAAATTTCCAAAGGTTTTTTATATGTATTTTCATCATCAAATATAGTTTTACAAATTCCTTTTAAATTCATATTTATGTAAATATATTGGAGAATAAAGAAGAATAAAAATAAAACAAAAAAAACAACACTTGTAAATATTAATGGCATGGTTTTTATTAAATATAAAATAGTGTCCATTATTTAATATTCTCCCCTCTAGACTCAACTGCATCATATATTTTTTCAGATATCCATCCGGCACCCTCACTTGCTAACATTCCACCTATTGCTGATACTCCGGCGACAACACCTAATACAATTAAGGAACTCCCCCCTGAAGCGATAGTTAATACAATAAATCCTCCGATAGCTGCCCCTCCTAAACTGCCAGCAATTTTAGAGGTTTCAATGACAGATTTTTTGACTTTTTCTTCAGATTTCGCTTCATTTACAGCTTCTATAGCATTATAAACATCTAATGCTAAAAATAAGTATCCTCCCCCTTTTATAGTTTTACTTACTTTCCCTAACTCACTCATGTTTTTAACATAATCTTTCATTCCACCTTTATAAGTATTTCCTCTAGCCAAAGCTGAATGATTGATTAAGCGTCTCATATTATTTGTTTTAATAGATTGATCCCATTTAAAAAAATTTTTAGCAAATTCCTTATCGAGTTCATTATATAAATGAGCATACCTTTTTCTAAATGCCTTAAAGTTTTTTGGATTTGCTAAAGAGGAACCTTTCGCTTTTTCTTCTGACATTTTTAATGCCAGTTCTCCATGGATTTTATGTATTCTTTGTATGGATCCCTCAGAAAAACTCAATGCTCCATCTATACCTGTTTTTATAGCAGCTCCCCATGCTATATGGGAACTATTAGATATGTTTTCATTTTTATATACTAAAGGATGCTCATTAGATCTCTTTCATAAATCAAAAAACGATCTACTTTTTGCTACTTATTTGTACCAAAGAATTTTCAATATTCATGCATAATCTGCGGAT
>NZ_JAMXXZ010000072.1:0-1388 GCF_024129285.1 Acinetobacter sp. S4397-1 | reverse complement strand
GCCGGTAACGGCATCATGCACCAGATCAATCTGGAGAAAATGTCTCCAGTCATTCAAAACCGTGATGGCGTGGCATTCCCGGATACTTGTGTCGGTACGGATTCACATACCCCGCATACCGATGCTCTGGGCGTGATTTCAATCGGGGTGGGCGGTTTAGAAGCTGAAAACGTAATGCTTGGCCGTGCTTCGTGGATGCGTTTGCCTGACATTATCGGGGTGGAGCTGGTCGGTCAGCGTCAGCCGGGCATTACCGCAACCGATATTGTACTGGCGCTCACAGAATTCTTGCGTCAAGAGCGTGTGGTCGGCGCCTATCTGGAATTCTTTGGTGAAGGTGCAGACAGCATGTCGGTAGGGGATCGTGCGACGATTTCCAACATGACGCCTGAATATGGGGCAACTGCAGCAATGTTCTACATCGACCAGAATACCATTGATTATTTAACGCTGACGGGCCGTGAAGCCGAGCAGGTCAAGCTGGTTGAAACCTATGCCAAAGAAATTGGTCTTTGGGCCTCAGACATGACTCAGGCGGAATATCCGCGTGTGCTGCGTTTCGACCTTTCTACCGTCACACGTAACATTGCCGGACCTTCCAATCCGCATGCGCGTGTTTCAACGGCGGACCTGAAAGAAAAAGGCATTGCCGGGAATCTGCAGGCCGCACGTGCCCAGGAAGCAGAAGGCCTGATGCCAGATGGAGCGATCATTATTGCTGCGATTACCTCATGTACCAATACCTCTAATCCACGCAATACCGTGGCAGCAGGCTTGCTGGCACGTAAAGCCAATGAATTGGGCCTGTTGCGTAAACCGTGGGTGAAATCATCGTTTGCCCCGGGGTCTAAAGCAGCGGCTTTATATCTGGAAGAAGCCGGAGTACTGGGTGATCTGGAAAAACTGGGTTTCGGTATTGTCGCTTATGCCTGCACCACCTGTAACGGCATGTCGGGTGCACTTGATCCGAACATCCAGCAGGAAATTATTGACCGTGACCTGTATGCCACAGCGGTGCTTTCAGGTAACCGCAACTTCGACGGACGTATCCATCCTTATGCCAAGCAGGCATTTTTGGCATCTCCGCCTTTGGTGGTGGCCTATGCCATTGCCGGAACCATCCGTTTTGACATTGAAACAGATGCATTAGGGCAGGACAAAGACGGCAACCCGATTTACTTAAAAGACATCTGGCCGTCGGATGAAGAAATTGATGCGCTGGTCAAAGAATCGGTTAAACCGGAACAGTTCAAGCAGGTGTATATCCCGATGTTTGATCTGGGGGAGCGTGAGCAGGCAGCAAGTCCGCTGTATGACTGGCGTCCGCAAAGTACCTATATCCGCCGCCCGCCTTACTGGGAAGGCGCACTGGCTGCCCCACGTACACT
>NZ_JAMXXZ010000071.1:0-1818 GCF_024129285.1 Acinetobacter sp. S4397-1 | reverse complement strand
TTTGGTATCGAAATATGCCGATCATTTGCCGCTGTACCGTCAACGTCTGATCTATCAGCGGGCTGGCATTGATCTGTCCAGATCCACTTTATCTGACTGGATTGGTCGCTGCTGTGTGGAACTGGAACCTCTGTCAACGGCAATTTAAAACTGACCCCTTTTACCTTAAAAACAGCAAAGTAAAATTGACCCCTTTGATGATTTATTAAGACTCAATTTGTGGTTGAATTCCTACTCTCTTTTTATCTTTTAGACGATAACTTTCCCCAGATATTTGTACAACATGACAATGATGTAATAAACGATCCAACATTGCTGCTGTCAAAGTAACATCATCTGCGAATGATTTAGACCACTGGCTAAATGGTAAATTACTGGTCAAAATCGTACTGCCTTTTTCATAGCGCTTGGCAATAACATTAAAAAATAAATTTGCTTCTTCACGACCAAATGGTAAATATCCTATTTCATCGATAATCAATAACTTTGGAGCAAGTACAACACGTTGCATGTAGTTTTTTAATTTACCTTGTTGATAAGCTAGGCTAAGTTGCAACATTAAATCAGCTGCAGTAATAAACTTAGTCTTAATATTATTCATAATTGCCTTATAGCCTAAAGCCATTGATAGATGTGTTTTCCCAACACCACTTGCACCAATAAATACAACATTTTCAGCTCTTGGAATAAAGCTTAAATTAAATAGTTCAAGCAACTGCGACTTTGGAGCACCTAAAGCATAATTAAAATCATAAGCCTCCAACGTTTTGATTTGAGTAAGACCTGAAAGTTGTAAAAGAATCTGTTGACTACGTTGCTGCGGTGCCTGCTATCGACCGGGAGGCGTATGGGTCACGAATGCGTAGTAGAAAGACGCGATTCCCACCTCCATTACCGTTTTGGTTCGAGCGTATTAGCCATTTCCGCTCGTTCAATTTAACGATCGTTGCGCAGATTCACATGTGTTCACCATACCGATTATCTAGCCCTTGTCCGGCTATGGCTGCCAGAAGAGTACGCCTCTCACGATTGATACCCCGCACCTTACGGTGCCTCGTTACATTGTCGAAGGCGCTCTTTATTCAGCCTTCTAGATTCACCCGGTGACACGGGTGGTTCCCGCAGGGGGAACAACTTCATTAAGCGACTTCGTGTCGCACCTCGACCCAATTATTGCAAATCGGTAGATTGCCATCATCCAGATAGCGGCTTAAAGCTGGCCAACGCTTCAGAGTGTAATTGATGGCCTTGGCGGTGGGAGAACTCGATGGCACTGTCAGATTATGTTGGTTGAGCCATTCATATAGTTGTTGCATCACTGGTTGACTATGCTGTTGTCTGTATTCGCGGCGGTCTTCCGCTGTACCATCGGTCTTTTTCCTGAGTTCTGCTTCTATCGCATACAGTTTCTGAATCAGCACTAAGGCCTGTTCAGCGACCTGACTTTTCCCGGTCACATGCAGTTCATGGAATTTACGACGTGCATGGGCTATGCAGCCCACCTCTATGACCTGGCCTGAACGACTATCCTGAAAGTCATAGATCACCGCCTGAACTGGATTGTACTGTGTAGTGGCATAGGCCCAGACATAACCTTTTTTCGGTTTTTTCTCATTCTCACCCATCCGCATAATGGTGACTGGTGTTTCATCTGCATGCAGCACCACCTCTTTTAAGGCATTGGCCAGAGGTTCCAGTTCTACACCGCAGCGACCTATCCAGTCAGATAACGTTGATCTAGAAAGTTCGATTCCCACCCGCTGATAGATCAGACGTTGACGGTACAGCGGCAAATGATCGGCATACTTCGATACCAGC
>NZ_JAMXXZ010000070.1:0-2109 GCF_024129285.1 Acinetobacter sp. S4397-1 | reverse complement strand
GAATCCTGTGCTTGACTTGGAAATGTCTGTATAGGACATTTCTATTTGGTTTTAAGGTAGGACATTTCTACTTGGGAATAACAACACTTGTATATTAATATAAATATCAAATACTTAATAAAACATTAAAAATCCCCAAATGCCCAAAAAGCCGATTTTGAAACAAGTCGGCTTTTTATTGAACAGATTTGTCACTTTCGGCCAATAATTTTGACTAAAAATTACGCTTTTAAACTTGAGTGATACAATTTTGTGATACATTATTGTATATACAAATTTGAATGTTTTTTATGAAACAGTATTTCGAATGGGATGAGGCTAAGAATCGAAAGAATCAAAAAAAGCACGATGTCTCTTTCGAAACTGCAAGCCTTGTTTTTGATGATCCATTAAGGATCTCAATCCAGGACAGACATACCGATGGTGAAGAACGTTGGCAAACCATTGGAAAAGTAAAAGGCGTACTAATGCTCTTAGTAGCTCACACCATCTTTGATGAAGATGACTGTGAAATCATACGAATCATTAGTGCAAGACAAGTCACTAAGGCGGAGCGAGATAGATATGAGCATGGTTAGATACTCACGCAAAGAACTGAATGAAAAATTCAGCGACAAGCAAGATGCTGAAATTCAACGCTTGCTTGCTAAGGGAACGGTTCCTGACAATCAGCTAGATCTCTCAGATATGCCTGAAATTACCGACTGGAGTAATGCTGTACGCCACAATCAATTCTATCGTCCAGTAAAGCAACAAACTTCAATTCGGTTAGATGCTGATGTGCTTGCATGGTTCAAAGCACAAGGAAAAGGTTATCAAACACGTATGAATGAAATCTTACGGGATGCTATGCTAAAAGAATTAAAAAATCATCAATAAAAATGGGAGCTTAGGCTCCCATTTTTGAATTCTCATAAGAAAATTTATACTAACTATAGTGATGGGAAACTATAGAACTGTCTTAATCAAAGAATTTTCGGGCACCTTATTGTATTGACTATTCATTGGAATTTTTAGATTAGCACTTATCCATTTTTTTTCAGAAAAATCTATTTTATTCATGTATATATAATTTAAAACCATATTTTGAAGTAGTGTTGTAACTATCATATTTTTTTCATTTTCATTTTCATTTTCATAAAGAACCTTTATCTCTCTCTTAGGAATGCGTCCTAATTGTAATTGTGTTTGAATAAATATTAATTGGTATGCAGGATTACTATTTTTTAATAATAGGTCATTTATAATCTGATCTAATTGAGGAGACGCTGTAGCTTTCGCAATAAAATTAATTAAATATCTACATACAGATCTACACATTTCAAAAATCATTTTTTCTGCTATCGAAAGAGCTTCTTCTTCAGAAGTTTTATTTTTTTCTTGAATGATTGAAATCATGAATTCTTTAAGTTCATTATCCGACTTCATTAAGATATCAAGAAAAAATGATAAAGATTTAAGTCCAAGCCCATAACTTGAATCTAGAAGATTCTCAAGTCTAGTTCTATTAAATGAGCCATGTTTATTCTTTGCAATTTGTCCTAAAACCTCTAAACATCTGAAGATAGTGCTAGAATCATTTATCTGTTTTAATTCTGCACTTTGTTCTAACTCTTCTTTCAGCTCATCTTTAGAATCTTCAAATGAATTGATAGCTGAATCTAAAATAGTATCAGGTTCTTCTGTTTGATCTCGAAGAGCCAAGCTTTTGCTTCTTTCTTCATAAATATTTTTATTTAACAAAGAAATTTGTGCAATTTCCTTCGATAAAATTTTTCTAAATTTTTCGTTCAAAATTGTATTTTGATTAATTGTTAGATAATGAGGTTGAAAATCTTCAAGAAGACTAGAACTATATTCTAAGATATAATCTAAAAAGTCTGTAGAGTTGGAATGATGAACTAAAAATATCAATATATTAGCACTTTCTTCAGTATGAATAGTTTCACATAAATTTTTAACCACACTAGATAAATTACTTTGATTTGCTGCAATATATTTTGAACAAGAAAAATAATATATAGGACTTACGCATTGACGGATTCAAAAAAGTATTAAAATACTTTATAAAGTATCTGTGATCAGACGAATTAAACATGCTTCTACAGC
>NZ_JAMXXZ010000069.1:0-2117 GCF_024129285.1 Acinetobacter sp. S4397-1 | reverse complement strand
ATCGCAATATGTAATTTACAGCCATAAAACCAGCCCATTGAGCTTCTACCACGTGATGCAATTTGGACTAATGATTTATGACGCTGAATACGTTGATTTTTACAAACTGGCAGAGTTGTTGAATCAATCCATAAATATTGTGTAGCTTGGTCTTTCATCAGCGCCACATGTAAAGCGTGTAGGGCCAATTGGTGCATATTGATCAGATGAATCATCCTTTGATAGCAAGGCAAGTACTTAAATAAATGGCTTTTATCTTCTTTTAACCAGGTGAAAAAGGCTTTGAAATTATTGAAATGAGAGCATTTGTACCAAATGGCAATAAAGCAGATTTCTGAAATTGTGAGTTGAGCAGTTCTGATTCTTAAGGAACCACAGTTTTGTTTGAGAAACTCCCAATAAGTTGATTCAAATTTAAGAAAAAAATCATCAATTACGCAGAATAATTCGGTACTATTGAACATCAGGACTAGAGTTGTGAGTTTGGTGTGGTAACTCAACTGATGGCTCTAGTCCTCTTATTTTTCAAGTCAATTTCTTATCCGCGATTCGGGTTAATTAGTTTAACTTTATTGTTTTAATTACTTGGATTCTCAAATGAAGTGCAACAGAGATTAAATTATTGGAAGGAAGCAAGATGAGCTAGCATTTTGCTTCCGACCGACCAAAGTCAAAGTTGCATCATGAACTATACTCATCTTACTCAAGAAGAAAGATATCAGATTTCCACATTGTTACGTGAAGGTTTTTCTAAGCGTTATATCGCCTGGAGGCTAAATCGCTCACCTTCCACTATTTCCAGAGAGATAGCACGCAATCGAGCAAGGAATGGTTATTTCGCTCAACATGCCCATAAATTAGCTCGCAGACGGCATTGTCCTAATCCCAAAAGAATCTCTCGAGAGGTTTGGGCACAAGTTATGGCTTACCTTGAACTTCAGTGGAGCCCCGAACAGATTGCTTCTCATGTTTCAGTCAGTCTGCATTCCATATACAGGTTTATACAGCAGGATAAAAGCAGAGGTGGTGTGCTCTTCCACAACTTACGTTTCAGAAATCAAAGGAAGAGAAAATATGGCTCTATCGAGACTCGTGGCCAACTGACAAACCGCAAAAGCATTCACGATCGACCTGCTGAGATTGAGCAGCGCTCCCGCTTCGGTGATTTGGAAATAGATACGATTGTTGGCAAGAATCACTAACAATCTCTGGTTTCAATTGTAGATCGGAAGACAGGTTATCTTTGGCTGAAAAAGTGCAGCACGCGCAAGGCTGAGGAAGTTTGCCAAGCTACGATCAGATTATTGAAACCGATCAAAGCACACCTAAAAACAATTACCGCGGACAATGGGAAGGAGTTCAGCCTGCATGAGTATGCTGCTCAGGAATTAGATATAGATTGGTATTTCGCTGATCCCTCGAATAAAAATACGAATGGATTGATCAGACAATATATTAGAAAAGGCAGTGACTTGAATGACTATACGGATGCATATATTGCAGAAATTACTCAACGCTTGAATCATCGTCCAAGAAAAAGGCTCGGCTTTAAAAGTCCGAGTCAGGTATTATGGCAACAACATGGTGTTGCACTTCAAATGCTAATCTAAGTTATAAATAAAAATTCCGATCTAATCCCGATGACGATTAGAATCCAGTAATTTTTGTGAATGCTGAACCTCCTTTAAAATTTGATGGATTTCTGTATATTTTTTCAACTGTGCCTGCTGATGCACATAATAGCTCAGTAGACTGACAATGATTATAAAAATAGGAATCGTGCAAGTTTTCATTTTCTGTAACCACTTTGTTACTCGATCACAGTAATACTAACAAAAACCCAACAAATATGTGACTTAGTTTACATTTAACCCGATAAAGCGTGAGTTTTGCAACCCTGCTTTCAATTATTGGATTAAAATTTTACTGAATACTTATCTAATTAATTTCGTTATTTCTATCTATTTCTCGTATTTCATACCATACATTAATAATATTAAAATGATGAAGATCAAATATTTATTTATATTAGATCTCTTTCATAAATCAAAAAACGATCTTCTTTTTGGTTAATATTTGCACTCCAGATTTCTTGGCATTCGTGCATAATCTGCGGA
>NZ_JAMXXZ010000068.1:0-2426 GCF_024129285.1 Acinetobacter sp. S4397-1 | reverse complement strand
TCTATTTGTGTCTTCATAACCTCAAATATATCATCTTGCTTCGGCTGTCACCCTTCTTTCATCTCCTCAGCATACTTTCTGATACACCACCTTAAGTTTAAATATGAACACCCCGAATCAGACGTATGAGCAAACTAAAACCGAGCTAATTGCATAACTCGGTTTGAAGTGGAATACTGTCAATCTATTTCAGGACAAGACATGATTTTAATTTCACTTTGACTTTACAAGATTTAATGTTATGGTAAATATCAATGATATATATCTTGGTTTCGGGAGGTAATTATGGAAATTGCGAAAGTATTTCAAACTGGTCGCAGTCAGGCTGTTCGCTTGCCTAAAGCCTTTCGCTTTAATGGCACGGAAGTGGCCATCAAAAGCTTCGGGCGTGGTGTATTACTCATGCCCATCGACAATCCTTGGGATGTCATGTTAGAAGCCATCAATGAGTTTGAGGGTGGATTCCAATTGGAGCGAGCTGATCAAGGCGAACAGTTCCGTGAGGAGTTCAGATGATTTACCTCTTAGACACAAATATTTGTATCTATGTCATCAACAATAAGCCTCAACACGTTTTCGAGCGCTTTAAGCAATATCAACTCGGCCAGCTTGCGATTTCGAGTATCACGGCATCTGAGCTGGCTTTCGGTGTAGAGAAGTCTGGATCTGAACGCAATAAACAGGCGTTAAACAAGTTTTTGTCACCTTTAGAGATTCTTCCTTACGATGAACAAGCAATTTGGCATTACGCCAAATTACGCCAAGATCTTCAATCCACAGGTAAACCGATTGGCAGCTTAGATATGCTGATCGCTGCTCATGCTTTGGCATTGGATGTTGTATTAGTAACGAACAATACAAAAGAATTTGAACGGATTGATGGTCTAAAGCTAGAGAATTGGATCTAATCGCTATATCTAGCCCTATGCAGAGCTAGTGTTATTCCCAAGTAGAAATGTCCTGTTTTTAACTGCAAGAGTCAAGCACAGGATTTAAATTTCTTTGTTCAATAACAGCTTTCTGAGCTTTACGACTCGGCATACTTTTCTTGGCCCGGGAACGTTTATTCTCAACAATCTCATTTTGCTGTAGTCCAGCCAGTTTATTGAAGACGCTATAGTTGATCTTCCGTCCTTCATGCATGATTGCCACAGTACCATCCAGGTACTCCAGAAATGAAATGTATTGCCCAACAAGCTTATGATTCAGCTCTGTCGGTTCAAGCAGATAAATACACTTGTCATACGTGATGGTTAGATTCTTGGCGACCTTACGCGATTCCTGCCAGGTAAAAATATCATCCAGTTCAAGATCAGATTCGGTTAATGGCCGATGCAGGTTCTTTAAGTTTCGCGCACATTTGGCGAACTTCTGATTGAACTGCTCAATAAAGCAGGGTAACCATGTATTGGCCTCTGCAATCAAACCGATACCTTCCAGACGCATCTCCTTGATCAGACGGTCCTGCAGAGTTCTGTTGGCCCGTTCCACACGTCCTTTGGCCTGAGGGGAGTTGGCAAAGATAATATCGATGTTTAACTCATTCAGAATCCGGTCAAATTGCGTAATTTGGCTGTCTTGCCTGGATTTCTGATTAACTCTGAATACCGAATGTTTGTCGCTATAAAAGGCCAGAGGTTTGCCGTATTGTTCAATGTAGGCTCGGGTTGAAAGCATGTAGTCAAAGGTCGTTTCAGCCTCACAAAAGCGCAGATGCAACAGCTTTCCAGTGGCATCATCGATATAAACCAGCAAGCAGCATTTAGCGTCACGTCCTTCAAACCAATCGTGATATGAGCCATCAATCTGGATTAGCTCACCAAAGCAATCGCGGTTATATCTAGGTTGATATGGACGTTTCTGGCGCTTGGATCGCGGAATCCAGAGACCATTTGCAGTCATCCAGCGCCGAAGCGTTTCTACAGGGATATTCAGGTCAAACATGCTGTTGAGCTTCTCATGCGCCAAGGTGGGTCCAAAGCCCAGCAAATGTTCAGCAATAATGGAAAGGCACTTTGATTTTAACAAGTCATCATGGCGACGATGGCCAGGTTGACCACGACTGGCATGTGCCATACCTGAGACACCATCTTGATTGAGCTTCTGCAATAACCGGATAATTTGACGGGTGAAAAGATTCAGAATTTCAGCAGCACGGACCTGGGTAATACGATGATCTCTAACGTCTTGCAGAACTGCAAGCCGTTGAATTTCTTTGTCAGACATAGTGATCAGCATCTATATTTCATATCCAGTCCATGATGGTTAACCCATCATAAACTAGACATTTTTATTAGTGAGAATATAGACATTTTGAATGGGTTCTAACAAGTGTTGTTATTCCCAAGTAGAAATGTCCTACCTTAAAACCAAATAGAAATGTCCTATACAGACATTTCCAAGTCAAGCACAGGATTCAGATTTCG
>NZ_JAMXXZ010000067.1:0-2594 GCF_024129285.1 Acinetobacter sp. S4397-1 | reverse complement strand
GTAAGCGTCCGCTGAACCCCACTTTTTCTAACTCATTAATACCGCGATAGTGTCCACTTAAATTTAAGTGGACACCTATTTATGGATTTAAAGACAGTTATAGACAGTGCACCAACGCTAAAAAAGCCCCGTCGAACCTTCACAGCTGAATTTAAACATCAACTTATTCAGCAATGCCAGCAGCCAGATACATCAGTGGCCAAGGTAGCAATGCAACATCAGATCAATGCCAATCTGCTACATAAATGGATTCGTCAGTCCAGATCAATGCCCCCTGCATTAAAAACCCCATCCATTCCACAGACTGACTTTCTTCCGGTCATTCTTCACCCGACTCCAGTCAAACAAGAAGCACCTCTACCACCTGTGCCAGAGAAGAAAGCTGTCGCTCATATCAGGATTCCATTACATGAGGCACCAAGTTCCGCAAGGGATCAGATGATCGAGATCGACTGGCCGGTGGAGTCAGTAACTGAATTACTGTTGCTGATCCAGGGTTTGACTCAATGATTCGTATTGATGAGATCTGGTTGTCTACCCAGCCGATGGACATGCGTGCAGGGATGGATACAGCCATGGCTCAGGTGCTGAGAGCCTTTGGCTACATCAAACCGCATTGCGCTTACCTGTTCTGTAATAAGCGTGGCCATCGTATGAAAGTGCTGGTGCATGATGGACTGGGTATCTGGCTGTGTGCCCGGCGGCTGGAACAGGGGAAATTCCACTGGGCTAAAGTTCACCAGGGTGAAAGTATGGCGATCAGCCCGGAGCAGTTACAGGCACTGATCCAGGGTTTGCCCTGGCAAAGAATCGGACTGCAGCAAGTGGTAACAATGCTCTAAACCAGGCTCATCCATTCTGCTATTCTCCAAACGTTCTATTTCCTCTGCATCATGACCTCAGGCATACTGCGGTCATGAATACGCTGCCTGATTTAAGCCAACTGACCCATGAACAACTGCTGGAATTTACCAGACAGTTGGCGATGCAGCATCAGTCTCTGGCACAATCTAAACAACAACTGGAACAATCAAATCAGCAATTAGATGCCAGAGTTCAACATCTTGAAGTCACCAATCAGCAATTAGATTCTAAAGTTCAACATCTTTCTATTCTCAATCAAAAATACGAGCATGAGCTTGCACTATTTAAACAGCATAAATTCGGCAGTAAAAACGAACATCTAACCGCAAAACAAATCCATCTCTGGGATGAAGCGGTTGAAGAAGATATTGCAGCGGTTGATCTGGAACTGGAACGACTGAATGCAGATAAAACCAATGCAGCTGCACAGAAAGCCCCAGTCAACAAACCTAAACGTCGGCTGTTGCCAGATCATCTACACACCCTCCGTATTGAGCATGAACCTGAATCAACACAATGCAGTTGTGGCTGTACCTTGCGTCGTATCGGTGAAGATGTCAGTGAAAAACTGAATTTCAGACCGGCACAGTTCTATAAGGAACAGCATGTGCGTGGTAAATGGGTCTGTGATCAGTGTGACACTCTGACTCAGCAAGCGATGCCAGCCTATGTGATTGATAAAGGCATTGCTTCACCTGAATTGCTTAGCCATGTGCTGGTGTCAAAGTATGCCGATCATTTGCCTTTGTACCGTCAACGTCAAATCTTTCTACGCGCAGGTGTTGATCTGTCTAGATCAACGTTATCTGACTGGATTGGCCGCTGTGGGGTGGAACTGGAACCTCTGGCCAATGCCTTAAAACAGGTGGTACTGCAACAGCAGGTGATCCATGCAGATGAAACACCGGTGACGGTCATGCAGATGGGTGAAAATGAGAAAAAGCCCAAAAAAGGTTATGTCTGGGCCTATGCCAGCACACAGTACAATCCAGTTCAGGCAGTGATCTATGACTTTCAAGATAGCCGTTCTGGCCAGCATGCTGAAGACTTCCTGAAAGGCTGGCAGGGTCATTTGGTCTGTGATGATTACAGTGGTTATAAAGCACGCTTTAGATCAGGTCAGGTCATTGAGGTGGGCTGCATGGCACATGCACGTCGTAAATTCCATGAACTACATGTGACCAAGAAAAGTCAGGTCGCTGAACAGGCATTAGTGCTGATTCAGAAATTATATGCGATAGAAGCAGAATTAAGAAAAAAGACGGATGGTACAGCGGAAGACCGCTGCGAATACCGACAACAGCATAGTCAACCGGTCATGCAACAACTATATGAATGGCTCAACCAACATCAGCTGACGGTGCCATCGAGTTCTCCAACCGCCCGGGCGATCAATTACAGCCTAAAACGTTGGACTGCTTTAAGCCGCTATCTGGATGATGGCAATCTACCCATTGACAATAATTGGATAGAGAACCAAATGCGTCCCTGGGCCTTGGGGCGTAAGAACTGGCTATTTGCAGGTTCGCTGCGCAGTGGTCAACGAGCTGCCAATATCATGACTTTAATCCAGTCAGCAAAGCTGAATGGCTTGGATCCGTATGCCTATTTAAGTGATGTGCTGAAAAGGTTGCCAACACATAAAGTGCCCCAAATAGAAGAATTACTACCTCACCGCTGGAAACCTGAACCCCGTTAAAACTTGGCGATGGCGTTCAGCGGATGCTTAC
>NZ_JAMXXZ010000066.1:0-2714 GCF_024129285.1 Acinetobacter sp. S4397-1 | reverse complement strand
TATTTAACATAATAGAGCTTATACGAAACGTCTTTTAAAAAATTTTTATTTATCAATAATTTAAAAGCTCACCCTTGAGCACAAAATGCACAAAAATTAGCTTCTGTAATAAGTTGGTGAGTTTTTAAGCAACTTTGTAATATTTCGCCAATAAAATTGGTTAAAAAAATACTCAATTTCCGCATTTTTGCCCAAGTAATAAGACTCTTGCATCCGAAATTATCCCCATTTATTGTGGATAAAATTTAGGCTATTTTGTACGCCTTGGCGCACATCAATATCGGCCCTTTGCCGCTATCCGCGATACTGGAATTTTCCTATGATGAAGTCATACAGGAACAGGATGTTCCAGAACAGAAAACAACAATAATAAGTTTACACACCAGGATCGTGAGGTACGACAGGAGTCATACCTAGCAACCCAATACGAAAAACCCCGGCAGGATGCCGGGGTTTTTTATTGCCTAAACTAAGGCTGATCGGTAGTCAATTCACATTGGTTAATGAGCTTAATCAAAGTGTTTTGCACATATTCTTCAAACTCAATACCTTGTTCTTCCGTTATTTTTTCAATTTTTTTAAGAACATCACTATCTAATTCAAATTCTATTTTCTCTGATGTTTCCATTAGTAAATCATAGTTATTTTCGACCATCTTTTTGAACATTTCTTCTAAGTTGTTTCTCGATGATACCTTGAAAGATAGTCGTAAAGAGCTATTAATAATTTCAACATGAGTATATCCAATATATTCAGTCAATTTTCCTACAAATCCTAAATGCTTCATAATCATGCTCAAATATACTGAAAGGAAATAGCTCCCTACTAATAGCTATGTAAATTAAGCTAAACTTTCCTTTACAAACGTTGGATCAACAATAAATAACCTAATTAATGATGTTGCTGCACCAGAAGGTCTTCTCACACCTTGTTCCCAAGATTCTAATGTACGTTTGGAAACACCAAGGAGCTTAGCAAACTGTTCTTGTGTCAGCTGTGCCTTTCTACGTGCTAAAGCTACATCTGTTTCAGTAATTACTGTTCTTTTTGCAGCATTATTTGCCAACATATCATCGATGCCTTGTAAGATTTCAGCTTCAATATCTCTTGTTGCTTCAAAGGCTTCTAGTTCTTTTTCAGTCATTAAACGAGTCATTTAATTTCTCCACCAATGCTTGAAGGGTTTTCTTACTAAGTTGTACCGTTTGCTTTTTACTGTACAAGGTTAATAACCAAATCTCTCCATTCGTTAAACGATTAAAGTAGATGACTCTGACACCACCACTTTTGCCTCGACCACCGCTAGTCCATCTGATCTTACGAATGCCACCCGAATTAGGTTCGACATCTCCGGCCTCAGGATTTAATGCCAAGAATGTTTTAAATTCCTCATATTCTTCCTGAGTCCAATAAACAAGACAGTATTTGGTAAATAAAGGGGTTTCACATATTGTATACATTGCTTGTGTTTATACTACCTTGTAGTAGTTTATTTTATACTACTTTGTGGTACTTTTAAATATGAATGTGTAACTCGTAGGATGAAAGATGATGTATTATTTTGCAGAGGATCCCTTCTAGGTAATGTTACCTAGGAGGAAAAATGAAAAAACTGAAACATCATTACAAACAAGCAATACAGAGTAAGCGCCATAACTATTTTTGGGAAATCTATCCCAATGTCAGAAGTTCTGTATTTAAGAAATTTAGCACTCACCAAGAGCGTAGCTTTTATTTTCTGCATCGTATTGAATACAAGGACTATCCGCTTAAACTTCGTGTCGCACGTGGTACCGGTCTGCCTCATGATTGGGATGATTTACCAACTTATGTTTATGACGTTGCGAAAAGTTGGAAGCATAATTCCAAAAGAGCACATCAGTACTATAAAGAACATGAGCAAAAATAAAAAATGGGAGCTTTTAGCTCCCATTTTTTATTTCGCATAAGAGGTTTTATGTTAAATAATGGCTTTCATATGAGCTGATATTTCTAAACATAAACGCAATTTTATTAAGGTTGTTTAGATACCATGGAATCTAAATATCTCAATTGCTCATCCCTCTTTACTTTATTTTCATGTTTAATCACCGCTACTAGTAAAACTATGGTCATAGCTCCCGCTAGGTAGATGATCTTTTTTCTCATGATTTCCTTATAGTGAAGTTATTTTTTCCTATTTTATATAACATGATACAAGTCATATAAACAATCAAGTTATGAGATGTATACATCGCAATCTGATAGGTAATTTAAGGAATAAAAAAACCCCGGCATCCTGCCGAGGTTTTTCGTATTGGTTTGCTCGGTATAACTCCTGTCGTACCTTACTGTCCTTGTGCGTATCTGTATTCTTATTATTGTGTGGAACTTCCTGTTCCTGATGACTTCATCATAGTAAAAATGGGTTGAGGTGAATATCCGCAAAGTCCCTAAATTACTGTGCGCCAGGGCGTACAAAATAGCCTAAATTTTATCCACAAAAATTGGGGATAATTTCGGATGCAAGAGTCTTGTTACTTGGGCAAAAATGCGGAAATTGAGTATTTTTTAACCAATTTTAGTGGCTAAATATTACAAAGTTGCTTAAAAACTCACCTACTTATTACAGAAGCTAATTTTTGTTCATTTTGTGCTCAATGGTTGGTTTTTAAGTTGTTGATAAATAAAAATATTTTTAAAAGCGTTTCGTATAAGCTCTATTATGTTAAATA
>NZ_JAMXXZ010000065.1:0-3242 GCF_024129285.1 Acinetobacter sp. S4397-1 | reverse complement strand
TTTTGAATAATGAGCTGGCGATGACTTACTCTCACATGGGTAACCCCACACTACCATCAGCGCAAAGAGGTTTCACTTCTGAGTTCGGGAAGGGATCAGGTGGTTCACTCTTGCTATGGTCGCCAGCACAACTGTTTATGGACTTGTTCGGGTCTTATCTGACTGCTTTGCAGTGTTTGCCTTACTTGGTACCAAATAGAATACATTAACAGGGATATCTGAGTTGAATATTGTCTTACTAACGAGCTTCTGAATCAAGCTGTTTTGCTGGATATCGAATCAATTGCGCTTTATACAACAACTGTTTGGGTGTTGTATAGTCAAGCCTCACGAGCAATTAGTACTGGTCAGCTTCATGTATCGCTACACTTCCACATCCAGCCTATCAACGTCGTAGTCTTCAACGGCTCTTTAGGAGACATAAAGTCTCGGGGAAATCTTATCTTGAGGTAGGCTTCCCGCTTAGATGCTTTCAGCGGTTATCCCTTCCGAACATAGCTACCCGGCGATGCCACTGGCGTGACAACCGGTACACCAGAGGTTCGTCCACTCTGGTCCTCTCGTACTAGGAGCAGATCCTCTCAAATTTCCAACGCCCACGGTAGATAGGGACCGAACTGTCTCACGACGTTCTAAACCCAGCTCGCGTACCTCTTTAAATGGCGAACAGCCATACCCTTGGGACCTGCTTCAGCCCCAGGATGAGATGAGCCGACATCGAGGTGCCAAACACCGCCGTCGATATGAACTCTTGGGCGGTATCAGCCTGTTATCCCCAGAGTACCTTTTATCCGTTGAGCGATGGCCCTTCCATACAGAACCACCGGATCACTAAGACCTACTTTCGTACCTGCTCGACTTGTTGGTCTCGCAGTTAAGCGCGCTTTTGCCTTTATACTCTACGCGTGATTTCCGACCACGCTGAGCGCACCTTCGTACTCCTCCGTTACTCTTTAGGAGGAGACCGCCCCAGTCAAACTACCCACCAGACATGGTCCTCGTCCCGGATCACGGGACAGAGTTAGAACCTCAATATTACCAGGGTGGTATTTCAAGGATGGCTCCATGGCAACTGGCGTCGCCACTTCAAAGCCTCCCACCTATCCTACACAGGTAAGATCAAAGTTCAATGTCAAGCTGCAGTAAAGGTTCACGGGGTCTTTCCGTCTAGCCGCGGGTACACCGCATCTTCACGGCGAATTCGATTTCACTGAGCCTCTGCTGGAGACAGCGCCGCCATCATTATGCCATTCGTGCAGGTCGGAACTTACCCGACAAGGAATTTCGCTACCTTAGGACCGTTATAGTTACGGCCGCCGTTTACTGGGGCTTCGATCAAGAGCTTCGCTTACGCTAACCCCATCAATTAACCTTCCAGCACCGGGCAGGCATCACACCCTATACGTCCACTTTCGTGTTTGCAGAGTGCTATGTTTTTAATAAACAGTTGCAGCGGCCTGGTTTCTGAGGCTGCCAGCAGCTCAAGGAGCAAGTCCTATCACCACCGGCAGCGTACCTTCTCCCGAAGTTACGGTACCATTTTGCCTAGTTCCTTCAGCAGAGTTCTCTCAAGCGCTTTGGTCTACTCGACCTGACCACCTGTGTCGGTTTCGGGTACGATTCCTGTGTAACTGAAGCTTAGAGACTTTTCCTGGAAGCATAGTATCAGCCACTTCACCAGTAAACTGGCTTGCTATCAGTTCTCAGCATAGAGCACCCCGGATTTGCCTAAGATGCATGCCTACAACCTTTCACCTGGACAACCAACGCCAGGCTGACTTAACTTACTCCGTCCTCTCATCGCATTACACAGAAGTATTGGAATATTAACCAATTTCCCATCGACTACGCCTCTCGGCCTCGCCTTAGGGGTCGACTCACCCAGCCCCGATTAACGTTGGACTGGAACCCTTGGTCTTTCAGCGAACGGGTTTTTCACCCGTTTTATCGTTACTCACGTCAGCATTCGCACTTCTGATACCTCCAGCAGACTTCTCAATCCACCTTCATCGGCTTACAGAACGCTCCCCTACCACTTACGCATAAGCGTAAATCCGCAGCTTCGGTACTATATTTTAGCCCCGTTACATCTTCCGCGCAGGCCGACTCGACTAGTGAGCTATTACGCTTTCTTTAAAGGGTGGCTGCTTCTAAGCCAACCTCCTAGCTGTCTATGCCTTCCCACATCGTTTCCCACTTAATATAGATTTAGGGACCTTAGCTGGCGGTCTGGATTGTTTTCCTCTTGACTACGGACGTTAGCACCCGCAGTCTGTCTCCCGGATAGTACTCATTGGTATTCGGAGTTTGCATCGGTTTGGTAAGTCGGGATGACCCCCTAGCCGAAACAGTGCTCTACCCCCAATGGTATTCGTCCGAGGCGCTACCTAAATAGCTTTCGGGGAGAACCAGCTATCACCGAGTTTGATTAGCCTTTCACCCCTATCCACAAGTCATCCCCCGGCTTTTCAACGACGGTGGGTTCGGTCCTCCAGTTAGTGTTACCCAACCTTCAACCTGCTCATGGATAGATCACCCGGTTTCGGGTCTATACCCAGCAACTAAAACGCCCTATTAAGACTCGATTTCTCTACGGCTCCCCTATTCGGTTAACCTCGCTACTGAATATAAGTCGCTGACCCATTATACAAAAGGTACGCAGTCACCGAACAAGTCGGCTCCCACTGCTTGTATGCATGCGGTTTCAGGATCTATTTCACTCCCCTCACAGGGGTTCTTTTCGCCTTTCCCTCACGGTACTGGTTCACTATCGGTCAGTCAGGAGTATTTAGCCTTGGAGGATGGTCCCCCCATATTCAGACAAGGTTTCACGTGCCTCGCCCTACTCGACATCATTATCTAAGCCCTTTCGTGTACAGGACTATCACCCACTATGGTTGCACTTCCCAGAGCATTCCACTAAAACTTAGATAACTTAATGGGCTCTTCCCCTTTCGCTCGCCGCTACTGAGGGAATCTCAATTGATTTCTTTTCCTACGGGTACTGAGATGTTTCACTTCCCCGCGTTCGCCTCAATAACCTATGTATTCAGTTATTGATACCTACCTTATGGTAAGTGGGTTTCCCCATTCAGACATCTCCGGATCACAGGATATTTGCCGCCTCCCCGGAGCTTTTCGCAGGCTATCACGTCTTTCATCGCCTCTGACTGCCAAGGCATCCACCACATGCACTTAATTACTTGACTATACAACCCCAAACAGTCGTCCATCCCTACAAG
>NZ_JAMXXZ010000064.1:0-4124 GCF_024129285.1 Acinetobacter sp. S4397-1 | reverse complement strand
TGGTCTAAACCTTTGATAATCTGTTCATGCGCTAATTTTTCGGCATTTCTTGCCCTAATTGCATCGTTTTCTAGTGCAATGGTTGGCATGATAATTTTAAGATTACGTTCTTCAATCGGTTTCAGTTGCTCACGTTCGTATCTACGTTTCATTGCTGTAACTGCAACGCCTTCATGCCAAGTGGCTTCTAAGTCTATTCCTCGATCTGCATTGCTGCGGTGGTCGACACGCTCCAAGCTATTTGCCTGTTCTAGGTATTTGTTACATAGGTCGGCAAAGTCTGAACGCCATTGTTTTATGGTTTCGGCTGACTGTTCTTTGTTAAATTCTCTGTTTTTCTTACTTGAAAAACCGCCTGTGTCTTGGTCAATGTGGCGACTGGTAAACATGATATGGGCGTGATAGTTGCGTTCATCACTTCCACCCCTCGTGTGCGGGGCATGGATTACGGCATCAACCACAACACTATGGCGGTTTACGATTTGTGAACATAGTTCATCAAGTAGTTGTTCACGCTGTCTTTGATTCAATTCATGCGGAAATGCTATTTCAAATTCTCTCGCTAGGGTTGCGTCTTTTCTACGCTCTGCTTTTTCTACTGCATTCCAAAGTGTTTGGCGGTTTGTAAGTGATGGCTTTGTATAGATCGGAGCATATATATTTTTAAAATCTACGCCTGTTTTTTTTGTGTAATCTTGTTCTTTTCCGTATCTCTCATCTATTAACTTTTCACCTGAACGATAAGCTGCACATGCAACGGCTGAACGCCCCGCACTTCGACTTATGTTCTTAACTGAAAAGTGATAAATAGCCACGTATTTCCTTTGTCTTTTTTCCGCTTTTGCTTTTGGGGTTGTAGGGGGCTATCCCCTGCCGTACTTCCATTGATGAAAACCATTAGGTTTTTTTCAATGGTAAAGTGCGCCCTTCGGGAAAACCACGATAGCAGATAGCACCTTGAATTTCAATTCATGTGCGCTTATGCTAACTGTGGTTTTTTAGGCTTTGGAATCACAATGAAAGTTGAATCATTAGAACAGCAAATTGCTAAACAAGAAGAACGCTTAAAACAGCTCAAGGCTCAAAAACAAGCTGTCCTAGCTCGTGAAAAGAAAAAGCAGTCTGAACAGCAAAGAAAGGAAGATACTAGACGTAAAATCCTGTTAGGTTCTTTAGCACTTAAACAAATGGAAAATGAAGAAAACAAAGAAAAAATACTCGCTGATCTCAACGAGTATTTAACAGAAGATAGAGATAGAAAGTTATTTGGACTTTGATTGTTAAGTAAGGTTTAATCTTATTTTACTAAATAATAACTGAGGGTTTTATTATGGGTGAGTGGAGTGATTATTTTGAAGATTATCCAGAAGAAGATATGGCTAATTATCGAAATGGAGTTTTTGATCCTGAATTAGCAAGACAACGAAATTCTAGCTCTTTAATGCCCCATATCTCTGAACATGAAAAAAAATTGCGTAGAGAACAGTATAAAATTTTGATGCGCTCTAAAGGTATAGAGATTAAGGACTAATTTCAGTCCTTAGATACTTTAACCTTTAAAACCTAATTTTATTAAATGTGGAAGAAACTGTTTTTGTTTTTCGGGGTCTTTTAGCATGTCTTTAATTCGACTTGCTAAAGCCTCATAGCTCTCATTACCAACGGCTAAATGTGATAGTTCGGATAATTTGGCAAGCTGATTTCCAAACGCATTAATTTGACTATCAGACATTTTGTGAAATAGATCTGGTGTATGTGTATCTCTTAATGATTTCGCTTTTTGGGGTTCTGCTTTTAATTTAAATTTTAGTTCCAAATGAGTGAATTTACGCCCTGTTTTGATCAGTTCATATTTAACCGTATAAGGCGTTTTTTCATTAATTTCATTGATTGCGGTATCTATCACACGCTTTTTAAGGTCTTTAGTTGCTTGATATTTATCAAATAAAGCTAATGAGTAACGAAGATCATCTAAGCTAATTTTACAGTAACCTGTTGACTTGAATTGCATCATCATTTGATAAAAACGGAAGCTATAAACGCTACTAAAACCTGCAACGTCATCAATTAAAAATTGAGTGAAATTAGATTTCAATTCACTTAGTAATGGCAAAATACGACTATCAAAAACTACTCTAGCCACAATATCATCGCTATGTCGTCCAAAGGGTAAAGATTCCAATAAGTTATATTTTCTTAACCCATTAATATAATTTTTATAATCTTCAGGATTTGGATATTTTAATTTTAATCGAGCATCTGCATTTTTATCAAAACGTAAGACTTCTGATAACCAATGAAATTCTAACACTCCTGCATTGGTATCTATGAGTAATGTTTTTCTCATCAAGTCTTTAGTAGCATTTCTAATATCTCTTGTTGCTTGATCTGCATTAGCTCCCAACCGAACAAAGTCATCCCTAGTAATGTAATAGGCTTGTTTGGGGTCTACTGGTTCATTTTTAGGTATCTGTGCTAAAGCAGACAAAAGTAAACGCTGTTCACTCACACTTAAATTGTATGACGCTTTAATGATGGAATTATCCATTACAACTAGATCGTTATTCACCCGACAATCTGTCCTTTTTATAATTAACTAGGACTTTTTTAACACTGTCCTAAATACAAATCAAGCACTAATTAGGACTTATTTATTTTTGTCCCACTTCACCGACAATCCGTCCCCTTTTGACCGACAATCCGTCCCACTTCACCGACAATCCGTCCCACTTCACCGACAATCCGTCCCATTTAACTCTCGCAAAGCCATATACAGCAAGGCTTTGACGGGGGGCTAAAAACCTTTAAAAACCTTTAAAAATAATAAAAAAGGAACGCACTCAAAAAACCTGTGGATAACTGCCCTATGGCACTCGCTAAAGCTCGTGGCATTTTGACCTCGCTTTGCTCGGTCTGAGGGGCAGTTATTTGTTAATCCTGTTTGTGAAATTCAAAAAAAACAAAAGCAGCTATGAATTCGCTTCGCTCATGTTTTTTTGAAAAGCAAAAGCTCCAATACTTCGCTCGTAGACACTCGCTAAATACAAGGAATTAGGCTCAAAAAAGAGCAAAAGCGGTTTTTCAGAGGGTCGAGGCGCAACTTTTCTTTGTGTCGCTCGTAGACACTCGCTAATAAATTATTTTGATTGTTTAAATATTCTTAATTAAAAGACAAAAAAGATAATCTTAAATTTTATACAAGGATGTTTTTAAGCGTTTTTAGCCATGTTTTGAATTGTGATGGTACTCTGATATGAAAAACTGTCAAAAGTGGCTGTAATCGCAAAATATGGCGTTTTAGGACTATCTTTTGATTTCATTGTCCTGTGATTTTCCTAGTTTTCGACTAATTTCGATGTTTTCAAGAATTTTTACCTGATTTTCAGTGTATGTGAGCGTGTACTCTTTCCCTGTTTTCAGGTCTTGGATTTGAGGATGGTAAACAAGCCCATCTTTTGTGTTTTGAACTGTGCCTTGTGCGCCTGATTGCAAAACTTTTCCATAGTAGGTCTGGTTTGCCTTCGCTAGCATTGAAATATTGGGGTCTATTTGCTCTTTTGCTTGGTTTAGCTGCTGTTCTGTTAAGAATTTTTCAGAATTTCGGGCATTTTTCGCCATAATTGGCTTTGTGCGCTCAATCATGGCTATAGCCGTTGCTCGATGCTCGTCCGTTACGCCTAGTTCTTTGAATTTTGCAAAGTTTGAGCGCATATTCTCGTATTGAATAACTTCTTGCTCAATTTTTGCTAAATGCTCTTTTTTGCCTAAAAATAGAGGGGTTTTGGCTCGCATGTCCTCAATTTTCGCTAACCATGTTTTAGCGTCTTCGATTTGCTGGACGTGCTGTTCTTTGAAAAGCTGATTCGCTGTTTCTTCAATGGCTGTACGGTACTTCGCTATAGCATTCCTTGCATCTGTGGCGGTTGCTTTTGGGGGCAGTGGCTGCTGCTCCAGTGGCTTGACTGGTGGCTGTACTAATTGACTATGCTCTAGTTTAAGTTGGTTTAATCTACGTTCTTCTAAGATAATTTCTTGGTCTAAACCTTTGATAATCTGTTCATGCGCTAATTTTTCGGCATTTCTTGCCCTAATTGCATCGTTTTCTAGTGCAATGGTTGGCATGA
>NZ_JAMXXZ010000063.1:0-4284 GCF_024129285.1 Acinetobacter sp. S4397-1 | reverse complement strand
TAAAACATTTCCGTGCTATTGCTACCCGATTTGATAAGCTTGCACGAAATTATCAGTCTATGATTTACATTGCTTGCATGTTTATTTGGTGCAAAGCCAAATGAGGACACGCCCTAGGCTTTTTATTTTTATGAGATCAAGATTCTATGGACAGAATATTACAGCCTTTAAAAGACTATGTGCTTGCTGACAAAGAAAACTACCAGGGAGTGGTAGATGAACGTTTTAAAGCTCTGGCAGAGCAGTTTAGCCGCTTGCAGCATGCCCGTACTGAACAGGGTGGGGCTGCGCTGGTGATTTATTTTCAGGGACAAAAAGTCTTGGATATTTACACTGGTAAAAAGTCGGAAAACGAAGCTTGGCAAGAAGATACCATGTCACTGTGCTATTCCACTGGTAAGGGAGTGCTGGCGACATTGGCGCATATTCTGGCAAGTCAAGGCCTGATTGATTACGATCGACCAGTTGCTGACTATTGGCCTGAGTTTGCCCAGCAGGCTAAAGATAAAATTACATTAGCACATATGCTCAGTCATCAAAGTGGACTGTTTGATATTCGTAATATCATTGATGATGCAGCCGAAATGGCCAACTGGCCTCAAATGCTGGAACGAATAGCAGCAGCAAAACCGCGTTTTAAGGTGGCAACGGATGCTGCTTATCAGCCTTTGACCTTTGGCTGGCAGGTGGGTGGCGCACTGGAAAAAGCCACCGGCCAGAGTCTGCAATCATTGATGCAGCAGTATCTGGTGCAGCCTTTGGAGCTCGATGGTGCCTATTTTGGTGTGCCAGCGCAAGAACTAACACGAGTTGCACGACCAATTTTTCCGACCCAGTCATCTTCACAAGTCAAAGTTAAAAAAACCGCAGCTCGAAAGCCTAATTTGATGGAGCGGGCATTGATATGGAGTGGTCAAAGTCCACAAGATTTTCAGGACGGAATGATTCCTAAAGGTATGAAGAATTTTAATTTCTTTAGTAATCAAGGTTTACAGGCGGTTATTCCTTCAGCCAATGGAGTATTTACTGCACGGAGTCTGGCAAAAATCTATGCCATGCTTGCCAATCATGGCCTTTGGCAGGGGGAAACCTATATTTCAACTGAAAATTTTCAGCGTCTGAGCCAAGTGCAATATACCCGCCGTGACCGGATTATGCCTTTGCCAATGCATTGGCGTTTAGGCTATCACCGGATATTAAGCTTAGGTAAAGCTTCTCAAGGGTTTGGGCATATGGGGTTTAATGGGTCCGGAGCTTGGTGTGATCCGGAGCGTAATTTAAGTTTTGCGTATACACATAACTTTCCTACAGGTTCATTAACAGGAGATTACCGGTTATGGGGATTGACGCAGGAAGCTTTACGCTGTGCTGATGCAGTGCTTAGAGGTCGAAAAGGCTGGTGGTAATTCTATTTTTGGGTTTGGTCAGGGAGCTGAAATAAAAATAGGAACTTTAAGTTCCTATTTTTCAGCTTGGCATAATGTGTATTATTTAATGTTGGAAAACTTAAATATTCTTTTGATTTACGCGTTGTGAAAGTTCTTCCGCACTTTCTACACGTTCAGAATAACGGTCAGTCAGATACGCAGACTGACCCCGGGTTAAAAGCGTAAATTTATAAAGTTCTTCCATCACATCTACGATCCTCCGGTAATAAGAAGAAGGTTTCATACGGCCATCTTCTTCAAACTCAAGAAATGCTTTAGGCACTGAGGACTGATTCGGGATGGTGATCATACGCATCCAGCGTCCTAAAATCCGCAATTGATTTACCGCATTAAAGGACTGTGAGCCACCACATACTTGCATTACCGCTAAAGTTTTACCTTGTGTTGCACGTATTGCACCTGCAGCTAATGGAATCCAGTCAATTTGCGCTTTTAAAATCGAACTCATTGAACCATGACGCTCAGGAGAGCACCAAACCATGCCTTCTGACCATGCTAAAAGTTCATGCAGTTCTTTTACCTTTGGATGTTGCATATCACCATCTTCAGGAAGAGGTAAACCCTTAGGATGGAAAATTTTCACTTCTGCACCGAAGTATTCCAAAATTCGACCTGCTTCCTGAACTGCTAAACGGCTATATGATCTATCACGATTTGAGCCATACAGGAGCAATATTCTTGGTGGATGATCAAGGTGCTGTGCCTGAACTTTTTCTAAAGTCGGTTTTTCTAAAAGACTAAGATCAATATTTGGTAAGCTCATTCGACTCATACCTCTTTAAACACTTTTTTTCTAAGCCATAGCGAAACTGTCACCAAGGCAATCAATACAGGAACTTCAACAAGTGGTCCGATCACGGTTGTGAAGGCTACAGGTGAGGCTAATCCAAAAGTGGCAATGGCTACAGCAAGTGCTAATTCAAAATTGTTGCCTGCCGCAGTAAAGGAAATAGCAGTGGTTTTAGGATAGTCGTTACCCATCCATTTACTCATAAAGAAGCTGATGAAGAACATTGCAACAAAGTAGATTGTCAAAGGAATAGCAATTCTAAGCACATCTAAAGGAAGGCTAACCACCTCACCACCTTTAAGACTAAACATGGCTACAATCGTAACTAGAAGCGCAATAAGGCTGATAGGGCTAATCTTTGGGATAAATCTGGTTTGATACCAATCTAAGCCTTTCTGTTTGACTAAGATCAAGCGGGTTAAAAAGCCAAGTAAGAAGGGGATGCCCAGATAAACAAGAACAGCATGGGTAATCGTCCAAAAGCTCACATTAATGATTTGTGCCTCTACTCCAAAGAAGGGCGGTAAGAAGGTCAAGAATAACCAGGCATAAGTACTAAAGAACAAGATTTGGAAGATACTGTTAAATGCAACTAAGGCTGCAACATACTGATTATCGCCACATGCCAGGCCATTCCACACCAGGACCATAGCAATACATCGGGCTAAACCAATCAGAATGAGACCTGTCATGTATTCAGGATAGGCGTGCAAAAAAATGATTGCCAAACCAAACATTAAGCAAGGTGCTATGAGCCAGTTTTGAATGAGAGATAATGCAAGGGTACGCTTATCTTCAAAGACTTTAGGCAAGGTCGCATAGTCTACCTTGGCAAGTGGCGGATACATCATCAAAATAAGCCCTATTGCGATAGGGATATTTACTGAGTTAATGCTTAATTGATCGAGTACTACAGATGTTTGAGGGAAAAATACCCCAATACCTACGCCTAATGCCATGGCAATGAAAATCCATAGGGTGAGGTTTCGGTCTAAGAAGGAGAGCTTTGAGGCGGACATTGAATTACTCGCATTGCATAGAGATAGATAGATTGCTCGCAGCTGTATTCACTACTTCATTACTTAACACATTGAGAACTGCATTTACCCATTCTGGTAAATCGGGATTTAATCGGTAGTACACCCATTGTCCTTTGCGCTCATCTAGCAAAATTGAGAGGTTGCGAAGTAAAGCCAAGTGACGAGAAATCTTAGGTTGGCTCAGTTGTAATATCTCTGTGATTTCACACACACATACATTTTGTCTTTCTAAAATAATTTTTAAAATATCTAGACGTGTCGGGTCAGATAGGCACTTAAAGAAATCTGCTTGATCCATAATCGATACTCACATATATGCTATTGCGAATATACGTATATCCATATATAAATGCAATATTATGAATGCCTGAGTAAATCCAATGTCATCAAAAGTTAAGATCTATCATAACCCTGCTTGTGGAACATCCAGAAATACACTGGCGCTAATTCGAAATGCAGGCGTAGAACCTGAAATTATTGAGTATCTTCTTAACCCTCCAAGCAAGAACGAACTCATGAATCTAATTGAAAAATCAGGCCTTTCTGTACGTGAAGCTATTCGTAAAAATGTAGAACCTTTTGCAACTCTTCAATTAGATCAGCAACACTGGACAGATGAACAGCTCATTCATTTTATGCTTGAGTATCCAATTTTAATTAATCGTCCATTTGTGGTGACAGAGGTCGGTGTAAAACTTTGTAGACCCTCTGAACTCGTTTTAGATATTTTGTCTGCGCCTCAATTGGGAGCTTTTACCAAAGAGGATGGTGAAATGATTATTGATGAAAATGGTGAACGGATTAAGTAAATCCACTGCATTTAATATAGAGGTGGTTACCCGAACATTAAAAAGCCCCAATCTAAGATTGGGGCTGCGTCTAATCTGTATTATATTAATTTTAGGGAAGTTTCACTAGATCTCTTTCATAAATCAAAAAACGATCTTCTTTTTGGTTAATATTTGCACTCCAGATTTCTTGGCATTCGTGCATAATCTGCGGATGA
>NZ_JAMXXZ010000062.1:0-5135 GCF_024129285.1 Acinetobacter sp. S4397-1 | reverse complement strand
AAGTGAAACCTCTTTGCGCTGATGGTAGTGTGGGGTTACCCATGTGAGAGTAAGTCATCGCCAGCTCATTATTCAAAAATCCCCCTGCTAATCAGCAGGGGGATTTCTTTTTTTATAAAAAGAAAAAAATAAGAAGGAGAATAAAAATCAGAACAATAGTGTGGATGTCCTGCTAGAAATTAAAAACTTAGCTAAAGCTTCATACAATTGCTGTCTGTTTGTCATTTAAAGCTGATTTAATCAGTTTTGACTATAAAAAATGACGAGATGAAGAGCCGTATGAGAAAAATTTCGCTGAGCGTGTTAAGTATTTGCATCTTGATGCTTTCTGCTTGTAAAGATTCAGATCATCACGACACAACTTTACCCGAGCAGACATTAACAGAACCTACACTGATATCTTTTGCCAAGTTGGATGTAGAAACTTATGCAGAAGGTCCTGATTCTGGCCATGATGTTAAGGGAGCGAATGGAATTTTTCCTCCCTTTAAAGGTCAGCCTGTACAAGGTTTTTCGGCTGCCCTTAAAAATCCAGACGGTACTTACCTGGCGATGTCTGATAATGGTTTTGGCGCTCAAGATAATTCAGCAGATTATTTATTGCGTTTACATCACCTTTCAATTGATTTTAGAACTAAAGTTGGTGGGACAGCAGGGGTAAAACCTCTGGCTTATATCCAGCTGCGCGATCCTAATCGTCTGATTCCTTTCGATATTGTTAATCAAAATACCCAAGAACGCCCGTTAACAGGCGCTGATTTTGATCCAGAATCGATGCAACGCACTGCAAATGGAGATATCTGGATTGGAGATGAGTTTGGTCCTTATTTACTGCATTTTAATGCCGAAGGCATCTTGCAAAGCCCACCTATTGCTTTGCCACACCCTCGCAAACCCGGAATTGAACTCCGTTCTCCACAAAATCAGCTGAATAAAATGGGTCAAAATTATGTGACTCCGTTGGTACAACGCAGTGGCGGTTTTGAAGGGATGGCCATCTCCACTGATGGCCAATATCTTTATCCTCTACTGGAAAAACCGTTAATTGATGCGACTCAATCACAACTGATTATTTCCGAATTTGATATTCAGAAAAAAGCTTATACTGGAAAGGTCTATTATTTTGATCTTGATAGTAAAGCCACAGCAATTGGTGATTTTCAGCTATTTAATCAGTCAGAAGGCATTATTATCGAGCGGGATGATACTGAAAATAATCTGGGCGGTTATAAAAAATTAATCAAAATTAAGTTGAATCAACCTGGTGAAGCAGTTTCACGTATAGAGCTGGTCAATTTGATGAATCTTGCCAATCCGGACTTGTTATACGGACCTGTACGCGCAGGCGATATAGCTACTAATACTCGTTTTGGTTTGCCTTTCCAGACAATTGAAGATCTGATTATTGAAGGGCCAGACTTGCTTACTGTGCTGAATGATAATAATTTTCCTGGCTCTAGCGGACGTAACCGCAACCTGGCAGATGATAATGAAATTATCCAGATTCGTTTGGAAAAAGCTTTATATTAGGAATTGTTGAGCATTTTTAATAAATCCCCAGATGGATCCATCTGGGGATTTTTTTATATAAATTTTACAGAAAACCAGTTTATCACTTTGATAATACTTTATTTTATATGTGAATAATCACATATTTAGCTGAATTAATTAAATATTTTTATTTACAACTTTAGTGTTAAAAAGCCAATAAAGTTAAAAAATGATCAATTTTGCAGTCGACAAAGTATAAATAATCATCCATTTTATATAAAAAGTGAATAAGCATTCATTTTTTATACAATAAGTAAAAGCTCACAATTGGAGGTGAGGTAAAAATGTCAGCGATAATAAATGTAAATGCTGTAGTGGATGAAGCAAAGTTTAAACCTTTCCATTTAAAAATCGTATTGTGGTGTCTGTTTGTCGTTATTTTTGACGGTTATGACTTGGCAATTAATGGAGTTGCTTTACCTCTACTCATGCAAGAATGGAATATGACAGCGGTGCAAGCTGGCATGTTGGCAAGTACCGCACTGGCGGGAATGATGTTTGGGGCCATGCTGTTTGGGATGCTGGCAGATAAAATTGGCCGAAAAAATGTAATTCTGATTTGTGTGACTCTATTTAGTGGATTCACCTTTTGGGGCGGTTTCGCCTCAAGCCCAACCGAGTTTGGGGTTTTACGTTTTATTGCCGGTCTGGGTATTGGGGGAGTGTTGCCTAATCTGGTGGCTTTAACCTCAGAATATGCACCACAAAAAAAGCGCAGTACCTTGGTGACTACTATGTTTAGTGGCTATGCGGTAGGTGGTATTATGGCGGCATTGCTCGGGGCTTGGTTAACACCAAGTTTTGGCTGGGAAATCATGTTTTATATTGCAGGGCTTCCTTTATTGATCTTGCCACTGTTATGGTTCTATCTACCTGAATCACTGACTTTTCTAGTAAAAAAGCAGAAAAATGAAAAAGCCAGTAAAATTGTACAGCAGATTGTTCCTGAACAGGCGGTTACCGCAGATACTCAATTTGTACTGAATGAAGTCCACGCACCAGAAGGCTCTATTGCCGCCCTGTTTAAACAAGGCCGTAGCATGAGCACCTTACTGTTCTGGAGCTGCTTCTTTATGTGTTTGCTGATGGTATATGCGCTGGGCAGCTGGTTGCCAAAACTGATGATGGCCGCAGGCTATTCATTGGGTAATAGCTTGATGTTCCTGCTGGCGATGAATATCGGTGCGGTAATTGGTACGATTGGTGGAGGGATTCTAGCAGACCGTTTTCATCTGAAACCGGTTATTATCGGCATGTTCCTGCTGGGTGCGGTGTCTCTGGTGGGCCTCGGCTTTAATTCTCCACAAGTGGTAATTTATTTACTGGTGGCGGCCGCGGGTGCTTCTGCAATTGGCAGTAGTATTCTGCTATATAGTTTTGTGGCGCAATATTATCCTTTATCCATCCGTTCTACCGGCATTGGCTGTGCTTCTGCAGTCGGCCGCACTGGTGCCATTGTGGGACCAATCGTGATCGGTTTCTTGCTGGGCATGGAATTACCACACAAGATGAATTTCCTGGCTGTGGCAATCCCGGCCATTATTGGCGCAATTTCTGTTGCCCTGATTGTGCGTAAAGACCTGGCGGCAGAACATGATACAGAGACTGTGTTGGCAGCCAAAAAGCTCAATTCGATTAAAACCTAGGCATTTTTTGCCAATTAAAATGAATTAAACTTTTAAAGAATTACAAAAGCCCCTTTCAATTAAGGGGCTTTTGTTTAAATTTTCTATAAAAATACAGGGCCGAAAAATAGTTAGCTTATGTTTAATTACTGGGCTAAGTTTAATTAAAATTATAATTAATTCATTATTCAATAATTTATCTTAATAAAAACGTGACATATCACGCAAATAAATGCCTTTTCCCAATTCATAGAAATATATCATTTAGTCTTATTGTGCCTGAAATCTGACTTCCGTATATTCCTCAGTCTTGAATCTTCAGTTGAATATTCAATTGAGTCTTCAAAAGGATATTATGGACAAGTACTCATGGGAGATGAGAACGATGACAACGGAAAAAGTGGATATTAGTTCTGTAGTCGATAATGCGAAATTTACGCCTTTTCACTTCAATGTAGTTGCTTGGTGCTTACTCATTATTTTGTTTGATGGCTATGATTTAGCAATTAATGGTGTGGTTTTACCATTATTGATGCAGGATTGGGGTCTAAGTGCTGTTCAAGCAGGTATGTTGGCCAGTACCGCACTTGCCGGGATGATGTTTGGTGCGATGATTTTTGGTTCCTTGGCGGATAAAATCGGTCGTAAAAAAGTCATCATGATTTGTATTGTATTATTTAGTGGTCTGACTTTTGCTGGGGGTTTTGCTTCAAATCCAACCGAATTCGGAGTTTTACGCTTTCTTGCCGGTCTGGGCATTGGTGGGGTGATGCCTAACCTGGTGGCCTTAACTTCTGAATATGCGCCACAAAAAATGCGCAGTACCTTGGTGACCACCATGTTTAGTGGTTATGCCGTAGGTGGGGTGATGGCCGCCTTATTAGGTTCGTGGTTTACGCCAAGTTTTGGTTGGCAAATCATGTTCTTTATTGCTGGAATCCCGTTATTTTTATTACCGGTCATCTGGAAATTTTTGCCTGAATCACTCGCTTTTATGGTGAAAGAAAATAAACAGCAGGAAGCACGTCGTATTGTACGTCGTTTGGCGCCAGAGGTTAGCGTAAATGAGCAAACTACGTTTAGCCTGCCACAGGGAAATGTACCTGAACCTGCTAACGTGGTGAGCCTGTTCCGTCGTGGCCGTGCGGTCAATACGGTTTTGTTCTGGATTGCCTTCTTTAGCTGCTTACTCACTATGTATGCATTAAGCAGCTGGTTGCCGAAGCTGATGATGGCAGCAGGCTACTCGATGGATAACAGCCTGATGTTTATGATGGTCATGAACGTGGGTGCAGTCGTCGGTATTGTCGGTGGTGGTATTTTGGCTGACCGTTTCCATTTGAAACCGGTATTGATGTTCCTCGGTATGATGGGCGCGATTGTGATGAGCCTGATGGGTTTCCAGTCAAATCAGTTTTTGCTTTACATCTTGGTGTTCCTGGCAGGTGCAGCATCGATTGGTTCGCAAATGTTATTGTATAGTTATGTAGCGCAATTCTATCCATTGGCCGTACGTTCAACCGGTATTGGCTGGTCTTCTGCAATTGGCCGAATGGGGGCAATTGTCGGCCCGATCCTGATTGGTGGCTTACTGGGTATGAATCTGCCTGCACACTTCAACTTTATGGCAGTCGGTTTACCGGTACTGATTACAGCAATTGCGGTTGCGTTGATCATGCATGAAAATGAAGCTGACAAGATTGGTTCAATTGAGCCAGCAGTGTCTAAAGCTTAAAGCTAAGGATTAAATAACAAGCCTCCAAAAGGGGGCTTTTTATATTAATTTTTTATTGAAAAATAAACTTTGTGTATTAATATTATTACTTTTCATTAATGCATATAATAGGTAAAAATGAGTCTTAATAAATTAGGGCGTGTCCTCATTTGGCTTTACACCAAATAAACATGCAAGCAATGTAAATCATAGACTGATAATTTCGTGCAAGCTTATCAAATCGG
>NZ_JAMXXZ010000061.1:0-5242 GCF_024129285.1 Acinetobacter sp. S4397-1 | reverse complement strand
CCGATCTTCTAATTCAAATTGATTACGTAGTAATTAATTTGAATTAGAAACTCTCATCTCGCCCTGCGGGGCAAAAGCAAAAACAAGCATATTTCAAAATGGAGTTATCGGAAAATGTACTACTTTGATTATGCATATACTGGAAAAGGCACAACCAAAATTAAAGCCAAATCTGGAGCAACAAAAGTTAAAAAAGCAGCATCGTGCAAAAACCGGTTTCACTACATCACACGCACAGCACACTATAAAAATCACAAAGACAATCTTCATGAAAAAGTTGAGTTTGTAAAATCCGGCAACATGCCCAGCTTTGCTGAAAAACGTCCTGATTTATTTTGGGAAGCTGCTCACAACTACGAAAGAAAAAATGCTCGCACTGCTGCAAGCCAAGTTATCGCATTACCGAAAGAATTGTCTGTTCAGCAACGAATCGAACTAGCAGAAGCATTGATTAAACAATTCACTCATGAGTTTAACTTCCCATACACTGCCGCAATTCATAATCATGCAGGCGAGATCGGTGGCCAAGATCAACCGCACTTGCATATTATGTATTGCGAGCGTTCAGTCGATGAACATAATAGAACTGCTGAACAGTTTTTCAGTCGCTATAACGACAAAGACCCTGCCAACGGTGGTGCCCAAAAGATCACACCGGATGTACGTGGCAAAGGCAAAACAATCATCAATGAAATGCGTGTAGATACAGAAGTTATTATTAATGAGCACCTGGAGAAGTACGCACCAACCAAAATAGTAAAAATAAAGGGCATTGATGTCGAAGTTCCAAACTCTGTGTCGTGTCTGCATCACGAAGACTACAACCGCATCAACGGCACGAACTTAAAGCCAGTACCAATGATTCCTAAATCATTGCTACGCCTTGACCCTAACCTGACGTTTAAAGACAAAGATAAAAATGTTGCATATCAAGCAAAGCTTGCAGAACGTGAGCGAGCGATCAAAGAAGTCAATGACTTGCGTGAATACAACAACTATCAGCTATATGAGCACTATTATTTAGAAGCCAAAACTAGACTCGAAGCAGATCAAAGCACATCAAGAGCAGAAATCATGCGTACTGCTAGTGAATCACCAAGATGCACAGCACTGGAAGCATGCAAGCACTTCCAAGAATTACCACCAACGCCTTTAATTGAAAGAGTTTTAGAGTTATCTGCTATTGAAGATAAACCACAAAATAATATTAGACAGTACATTGAAGCAATAAAGCAAAAACAATATGCAATTATTGACGTACTTAAAAACGAAGCAACAGAACCAACGATTCAGGCAAGTATTACAGCCCTATCAAATGACCTAAAAACATATCAAATATTTGAAAATAAAGGATATATTAGAGATCAGCATGAGAGGAATCTACTCAAATTAGACAAGGATTTCGTGCAAAACTGGCTTGATCATTTAGCTACATGCAATAGCAATGACTTGATAGATCAGCAAGAAAGCACTGCTGAAAATCAGCAAAAAAATATTAAAAATGATCGTGAAATTGACATAAAAATTGATAACTCACCTCGACCAGATTTTTAGTACAAAAATAAAGCCCCATTATTTGGGGCTTTATTAAATCAGGTACACTACTATTTACTTTCGATATACTTCTTCAACTTACTGTTTTTAACAGCATATAAACGCTTATATTCTTTTTCAATTAAACGTGTCAAAACGTCTTTTTGACTATCCCCTACTGCCCCAACAATATCCGCCAGCTTATCAGCAACAGACTTATCAATATATACATCTAAGCGTTGACTAGCATCACTCTTACGTCTTTCTCTGTACGCTTTTTGACGCTCAGAATTCGTAAGTGGGGCAGGCTTCAACATATCAATCGTCTTTTTATCATTCGCATCTTTCATTGCACAATTCCAGTTTTATTATTCAATCGCCAAAGCATAACATAAATTTACGTTACACGGTAATTAAAAAAATAAAATGGTTTATATTAAACATCGTTACCCGATAACTATATTGTTACCTGTAACACAAAATAGTTACCCTGTAACTTTTAATAATTACCGTGTAACAATAGAATTATGAATATTTTATAAAAATAATTACCGTGTAACAAGAAATCGCAACTTCAAGAAATCGCAACTTCAAGAAATCGCACAGAATGCGCTGTATTTGATGAAATAGATGATGGACATACAAACGTACTGCGACACATTAAAAATCGCTTAAAACGCAAATGAGCGCAAAATAGAGCTATATTTATCTTTAGTTTGAGATACTAAAATTAGAAACAATGTTGAAATTCAAATTTTTTATTAATCTTAAAATTTAAAAAATATGTGCAATATTAAAAATATCTAAACAATAACAGCAACTTACAGAGCGAGTGTCTACGAGCGAACTGACACAATTAAAATTCTCGCAATGCCTTTTCACTGATTACAAGCTCACTTTTGCGTCTAAGCGAGAGTTACAGAGCGTCACGAAGTGCGCGAACTTTGAAGCTTTTGCTTTTAAAAAAGCATGAGCATAGCGAATGCATTATCAATGCTTTTGACTTTGCTTTGAGTTGTCACGTATGCAGTTGCAAAAATCGCCCCTCGCTGCGAGGAACGAGCAGCAATAGAGTACGAGCCTTGGCGAGTACCAAGGGCGATTTTCTTTTTCTATTTTTAATCTTTTTAAAAGCTTTATAAAAGCTTTAAAGAGCTTTTAAAAGCTTTAAAAAAGCTTTACAGGGTGTCTAAAAGCATTGCTGATAAAGGGTTTCAGAGGCTTAAGTGGGGGTGCGTTGCAGACAAAACAGGTTTAAGTGGGGGTGCGTTGCAGACAAAACAGGTTTAAGTGGGGGTGCGTTGCAGACTTAAGTGGGGGTGCGTTGCAGACAAAGTGGGGGTGCGTTGCAGACAAGGGGGGTGGTGTTGCAGACAACTATTGACTTGATAAGTGGGGGAGAATATATTAAACCAAACCCACACTTAAAAAGATAAAAATTGTGACAAAAACTTCTAAAACCACAAAAATACTGGACTTCTCTGAAGAGGATAAAGAGTTGTATCCATTGCAATCTTCTGCTGCAAAGTACCCAAAACACCTAGCTGTTCTGCAAAATGCTTTCTGGCAATTGCAGCATGAACGTCCACCAAAAGACGATCTACTCAAACTCTTAATGTATTTCAGCCCTAAAGTTCGACTTATTAACGATCAGCCCAATGAACGAACTACGTTTTCAATATCTGCTAGAGAATATGCTGAATTAACTGGATTGAGCATAAAAGGGGCATATTCCGCTTTAGATCGTGTTGTTGATACCCTTTATAATCATAGTGTTATTTTTGATAGCCCAGATCGGGGCCGAGTTAGAACTCGATTAGTCACGACATCAGCTTATAAGGATGGCAATTTTACAGTTAGCTTTACTCATTATGCTTTGTACATCATGTACGTATTCAACAAAGATAATCCTTTCACTCAGCTACAAATTAAATCTATTAGTGGCTTACACGGTCACGGTTTACGCTTATATCCGTTTTTAAGTCAGAATGAATATCGCTTCAATTTCGACATTGATCTAAAAGACTTAAAACGTGCTTTGGATCTCTCAGAAGATTCATACCCCGAATATCGAGACTTCAAGAGTTCAATATTGAAGCCGCACATTGATTTAATTAATGAAAAAACTGAGCTATCCGTTCAATTTAAAGCAGTAAAGAAAGAAGGTCGTAAAGCAAGCCATGTCAATTTTACTGTCACTAAAAAACGTACAGTAAAAGCTGAAACACCCCCTGAGCAACCCCTAGAACACCCACCAGAGCAACCCAAAAAAATTAAGGCTATAGATATATATAGAGCAATTTCAGACCCAAACGTTCTACCTCGTTTTTTGCAGTTTGGTGAAACTAGTGAGGATCTGATTAATCGCATTAAAGCTGATATCAAAGATGATAAAACTCAATACTGGCTCGACAAGCTAGAAGACTTAAACATAGAGATTGATGCCTAATTCCAATAACCTCGCTTGCCCTGGGCAAGCGAAAGGATATTGAAATTCGTCATCGTTCAGTGCTTAAAGGGCTTTATAATCAAAATGATATCTGAAAAATACATAACAAAATTTGAAAAAGAAATTCTGCTCAAACAAAGAATTGAACAGCTAGAAACAGAGCTTAAAGAATTTTCTGACCATCAAAAAAAAGCATATAGTCCACGACTTCAGAAAAGCATAGAGGGTTTAGAAAATAGAATTCTGAGAGCAAAAAAACTGCTGTATAACAACTGATTCAACTGTCATCTGCGTTTATCATTTTCAATCTCTTTAGCAACGTTTCTTATTTTCTCTATTATCTCAGAGCGTTTATTTTTAATAGAATTTCTTACATTATTTGCTTTATTTTCATCATCATTGGTTACGTCTGACAAGTAGTTGCAAACAATAAAATCTTCAAGTAAATGATGCAAAATCGACTCTTCAGAATCTTCAGGACCGAATAAATAATTGTCTTTCAAAAACTCAGCATATTTAAGAACAACACCCCCAAGGAAATATTTGCGACGTTCATTCTCTTTTCTGCGCTTTTGTCCGTCTGTCTGCTGTTCTTGCGTTTTCTTAATCGCTTCTTGTCGTTTCTGGCTTTCTGCTCGTTCAATTTCAGACTTAGCGATTTTTTCAAGTTTTGCGTATGTCGTCAGTGCTTTTTGACAATTAAAGAACCCATCTCGATCTTTCCAGTCATAACCGAGGATCTCTTTTTCTAATGCTGTAAGTGGGACTGTCGTTGTCGCTTTATGTTGAATAATTTTGTACAACTCAGCATTTTTTCTATACGCAGTTCTTTGACGATTTACAGTTTTTATTAGCGTCAACAATTCATTATCAACAGCAATATGAGAAGCCGTAATCGGTCTAAAATTTTCAGCATCACAAAGTTCTTGCTGTGCTTTAGTTCGAAATTCCATACGCATTGCAAAACGAATTATTCTGTTCAAATCAGAATCATCAAACAACTTTGCCGGCCGTCCACGAGTCGCCATAAGAGAAACCACGCACAATAAAAATATAGTTTTCTCATCATACATTGTCACGCAACAAAAATTAAACTAAATTACGTGAGTAATTTATTTAATGTTTTGCTCGTCTACGTGTTTCTAATTCAAATTAATTACTACGTAATCAATTTGAATTAGAAACTCTCATCTCGCCCTGCGGGGCAAAAGCAAAAACAAGCATATTTCAAAATGGAGTTATCGGAAAATGTACTACTTT
>NZ_JAMXXZ010000060.1:0-5485 GCF_024129285.1 Acinetobacter sp. S4397-1 | reverse complement strand
CTAAAAGACTCGGTTTGAGATTCAATCTAATTGCTGGAATTTATAACTTGGAGCTGAGTAAAAAATGACTTATGAAAGAAATCTATTATTCCAGATATATTTTTCTTCTCCGGTGTGTCACGTGTACTGCTTGTGATTGTAGCCATGCTCTGCGGCTCTTACCTGTTTAACCATTATAAAAACATCCAGATTCTAGAGATATTCTTGCCCGTTTGTACGACAGTCGCTGCCGGAATCTGGATTGGTTTACTGTTGCTCTCTAATAGCCCGCACGTCAGTACCTATCTGTACGCTACCGCTATTTTTATCCTGGTCACTAATCTTTGCATCAAAACTCAGTTCAAAGGCGCACTCTATTGCTCGATATTTATTGCGCTGTTTATGACCATTGGAGCCATTCATTTACTGACTTGGTCCCAAGGTCTTATCTTTGCCGTCGTTTCTATCCCTTTATGGTTTTTTAGCATCTATATTAACTGGAATAATACCTTAAATGTACGCCGTATATTTCTGCGTAATTTACTGGATGAGTGGAACTATCAGACCCTAAAAAATCTGGCCCATACCGATGATCTGACCAAGCTCTACAATCGTCGCCATTTTGTCAATCTGGCCGAGCAGGCCATCCAGAAATGGCCTAAACATGCCGGTACTTGCCTGTTAATGTTCGATGTAGATCATTTCAAACTGATTAATGATAATTATGGCCATGATGTAGGAGACCGGGTTTTGCAACTGATTGCCGAAGTGACCCGTAAAGAAATGCGTCAAACTGATGTGCTGGCTCGTTTTGGCGGAGAGGAGTTTATTGCGTTACTCGAATATACTCAGCCATATGACAGCTTAATGATTGCTGAACGCATTCGAAAAATTATTCAAAAACAAGTTTTTTATATCACCCCTGACCAGAGTATTCAGTTCACCATTTCAATCGGTATTGCTGAGTTAGAATCACCTGAACAGACTCTAGATGATCTGATCAAAAAGGCGGATCTGGCGCTGTATCAGGCTAAAAAAGCCGGTCGTAACCGGATTAAAATCTATCATCCGGATATTCTTAAACCGGCAACGTCCTCTTTTGCTAAGCACAGGAACATAGTTCAAGCTGTGCAGCAGGCGGCTAAAAACAGTGATAAACAGGCACAATCCTCGTCACCGTTATAACTTAAAATGAACTTATACAGCTAAAGCGGATATGACACATCAGACTCTATAGAGCCTTCAGTTCCGCCTGCCTAATCATGCTGCGCAAGAATCGTAAATAGTCTGGTGTTTCGCTGATGCGTGCGTCTGGTAACGAGACATGAATAAAACCACCAAGGGCTGAATCAGGCAATATATTAAAAAAAGCAGTGATTTAAATGCCTATACAAATGAAGATCTCTCAGAAATCACTCAAGATTTGAAGCATCACCCCGAAAAAGGGTTCGGCTTTAAAATTCCCCGTCAGATATTATGGCTATAACATGGTGTTGCACTTCAAATGCTAATCTAAGGTATAAAAAAGAGCACCGAAGCGCTCTTTTTTATTAGGTTATATCTGATAAATCAGATACTGCCGCGCGCATAGCGCTTGGCGTAATTTAGGCGGACAGCAGTACTGTCCAAAACCCCTAAATTACTCCCATTCAATGGTTGCAGGTGGTTTAGATGACACGTCATAGACCACACGTGATACATCCGCAATTTCATTCATGATGCGAGTCGAAATCTTGTCTACCAATTCATATGGAAGATGTGCAAAACGGGCTGTCATAAAGTCAACCGTTTCTACTGCACGCAGCGCAATCACCCAGGCATAACGGCGACCATCCCCTACCACACCCACCGATTTCACCGGCTGGAATACCGCAAAGGCTTGCGCTGTTTTGTCATACCAGCCACTTGCACGCAGTTCTTGCATAAAGATGTCATCTGCAAGGCGCAGAATATCGGCATATTCTTTTTTCACTTCGCCCAGAATACGTACACCTAGACCCGGACCCGGGAATGGATGACGGTAGATCATGCTGTGTGGCAAGCCCAGCGTCGTACCCAATTTACGTACTTCATCCTTAAACAGGTCACGTAATGGTTCAACCAGTTCAAAGGCCAGGTCTGCAGGTAAACCGCCCACGTTATGGTGCGATTTAATCACATGGGCCTTGCCTTGTTTGCTAGCAGCAGATTCGATTACGTCTGGATAAATCGTACCTTGTGCCAGGAATTTGACCCCGTCCAATTTACGTGCTTCTTCAGCGAAGACTGCAATAAATTCACGGCCAATAATTTTACGCTTAACTTCAGGATCAGTTGCGCCAGCAAGTGCAGACAGAAAACGCTCTTCAGCATCTGCACGGATCACGCGGATCCCCATGTTCTCAGCAAACATTTGCATCACTTGATCGCCTTCGTTCAAACGAAGCAGACCATTGTCTACAAATACACAGGTCAGCTGGTCACCAATCGCTTTATGCAACAGTGCAGCCACCACAGAGGAGTCCACACCACCTGAAAGACCTAACAATACTTTTTCATTACCAATCTGTTTACGTAGCTGTTCAATACGCAAATCGATAATATGTTCTGGGGTCCAAAGACCGCGGCAACCACAAATCTGGTGCACGAAGTTTGATAAAATTTCTGCACCTTTCGAGGTATGCGTCACTTCCGGGTGGAACTGGATACCATAGAGACGGCGAGTTTCGTCAGAAATCATTGCCATCGGGCAGCTTGGTGTCTGAGCAGTGATCTGGAAGCCTTCAGGAAGACGGGCAACCTTGTCACCATGACTCATCCAGACATGCAGCTGGTTTTCACGGTCTTGCAGGTTCCCAATCAGCTGGTCACGTACCAAGATATCTACTTCTGCATAACCGAATTCATGGACGGTGCCTGGCTCAACTTTACCGCCCAGCTGTTCACACATGGTTTGCAAGCCATAACAGATCCCCAGTACCGGTACACCTAACTCAAATACTACTTGCGGTGCGCGTGGGCTGCCTTCCAGATGAACGCTTTCAGGTCCACCTGACAAGATGATACCGTTTGGATTAAATGCACGAATGTCTTCTTCAGACATATCATAGGCATACATTTCAGAATATACGCCAGCTTCACGGACACGACGTGCGATGAGCTGACTATATTGAGAACCGAAATCCAGAATCAGGATACGATCTTCAGTAATTTGAGTATTGGTAGTCATGACAAACAACTATGAAAGGCAAACGAAATAAGCGCTGTATTCTAGCATTTTTCTTGAGTTTACGCACACTATTCCAAACAGGATCAAGATTAAACAGTTAAATTATATTTGAGCTGTTTTTAAACAATTGCCAAGCTAGGCTCGGGCTTGAAAACAGGAGAGCCCATTGCAGCCTCACCTGTTTAAAAATAAGAACCGGGTTTATTTCACCCGTTCAATCTTGATGACATCAATATCGGTCGGTTTATAACGATGAGTATCAACCTCGCCCCAGACTTTTACTCGATCACCTGCTTTGAGTTTTAACACTTTCCAGTCATCATCATCGACATCAATCATGATGCTGCCGCTTCGATCTTTCAGCTCAAATTCATCACTGTCTGTCGAGCGCTGCTTTATAATCTGGCCCACTACCGTCACGCCTGTTTCATCTTTCATTTTATGCACTTGGGCAATGCTGACCACATTCTTTTGGGCTTCTGCCATCAGCGCCTGATCGGACTTGGCCTGAAGGGTCGGACTTGCTGCTGCCACTACCAGTGTTGCTAGAATATATTGCTTCATACTCAACCTTTCCTTGCAGTATCATTAAGCTACCATCTAAGCAGAAAGTTACCATCTGCTCCGCAGCGATTATGTAACAGCCACATTAGCCCCTGTCATCTGTTTTAAAACCATAGCCATAAAAACCGGGCGATGGTGTGACAGTCATGAGTTTGCAGCAGGCCGGATCAGCCCCCGAGCCAAACCACCAGCAGCAAAATAGTCGACTTTTATTACTGACTTTAATGGTGATCACTGTTAGGATTTCAGCACACTTTTGCTTGTACTCGGCTCATGGAACTGATTGATTTTATCTTGCATGTGGATGACCATCTGCTTGAATTTATCACCAATTACGGGATCTGGATTTATGCCATTCTTTTCCTGATTATCTTTGTGGAAACTGGTCTGGTGGTCATGCCCTTCCTGCCAGGCGACAGCTTGTTATTTGCTGCCGGTGCACTGGCTGCCTCTACCGGCGCCATGGACCCTTGGGTGCTGATTCCGCTCCTGTTTGCTGCGGCAGTCTTGGGTGACACCCTGAATTATCATATTGGTAAATATATCGGGCCACGGGTGTTCGAGATTGAATCGCGTTTTATTAATAAACAGCATTTAACCTATACACAGAAGTTCTTTGAAAAACATGGTGGTAAAACCATTATATTTGCGCGCTTTGTACCATTTGCCCGCACCTTTGCACCCTTTGTGGCCGGTGCTGGCAGCATGAACTATAAGTACTTCCTGACGTATAACGTGGTGGGCGCTCTGCTCTGGATCAGCTCTTTTGTGATTTTAGGCTATATGTTTGGCAATATGCCGATTATCAAAGACAACTTCACCTATCTGATTTTCGGTATCATTATTCTGAGTGTGATGCCGGGTATAGTCGGCTTTATCCAGCAGAAGCTGAAAAAAAGCAAACCGGCTTAAATCTGTTTTCTTAGAATTAATCCCAAAGCTTGATCCATACTGGAATCAGGCACAGTAAAAGCAGCAATAAGGTGATCTTATAGATCAGCTTATTGCTGATGCGTTTAAGCTGATTTGCAAGTAATGCCTGTCCGAAGTATATCCAGAAAAAAGTGACCGGCACCGCGACCGCTATAAATGCTACAAAGACCAGCAGAAAATTGACCGGACTTTGCCAGGTTGCTGTGGGTAAAATCCCCGCAGCCAATAGTGCTGCTTTGGGATTTTTCAAGGTTATTGTAAACATTTTCCAAGGATGTAGATGTGGATGGCCCTTGTTATACCGCTGTAATTGTTGGGCCTGATATAAATGAAAGGTCATCCAGCCTACCCAGATCAAGCTCAGAACATGCACCACCCCTCTAAAGCCGGGCCAGATTGGGGAGAACAAATGAATCAGTAAGGCCCAGGCATTAATGGCATACAGATAGCCGACCAGAATCGCCGGGATATAAAGGCTGGTTTTTAACGGGCCATGCTGATAGGCCGAGCTGGCGACCATTGCATTGGCTGGCCCAGGAATCATCAGGACCGCTAAAATGGCTAGCACAAACAACCAGTTTTCAATCATAGGCAGAGCAACTCTTCAATTCAGGCCGTACCTTAACCAATCTTAAAGCCCGAGAACAAGCCCACAAATTTTTATTTTTTATGCTGATGAGTCATTTTTTCATCAAAATATTTTTATTTTTCTAGGGCGTGTCCTCATTTGACTTTACACCAAATAAACATGCAAGCAATGTAAATCATAGACTGATAATTTCGTGCAAGCTTATCAAATCG
>NZ_JAMXXZ010000059.1:0-5716 GCF_024129285.1 Acinetobacter sp. S4397-1 | reverse complement strand
ATTTTTGATTGAGAATAGAAAGATGTTGAACTTTAGAATCTAATTGCTGATTGGTGACTTCAAGATGTTGAACTCTGGCATCTAATTGCTGGTTTGATTGTGCTAGAGACTGATGCTGCATCGCCAACTGCCGGGTAAATTCCAGCAGTTGTTCATGGGTCAGTTGGCTTAAGTCAGGCAGCGTATTCATGACCGCAGTATGCCTGAGGTCATGAAGGGAATGAAATAGAACGTTTGGAGAATAGCAGAATAGCCGAGCTTGGTTTAGAGCATTGTTACCACTTGCTGTCGTCCAATGCGCTGCCAGGGCAAACCCTGGATTAATGCCTGTAACTGTTCCGGGTTGAGGACCACGGTTTCACCTTGGTGAACTTGAGCCCAGTGGAATTTTCCCTGTTCCAGCCGCCTGGCACACAGCCAGATGCCCAGTCCATCATGTACCAGCACTTTCATACGATGGCCACGTTTATTACAGAACAGGTAGGCGCAATGCGGTTTGATGTAGCCAAAGGCTCTCACCACCTGAGCCATGGTCGTATCCATACCTGCACGCATGTCCATGGGCTGAGTAGACAACCAGATTTCATCAATGCGGATCATGTTGCAAGTGCCTTGAGTAATTCTGCCAAGACAGGTATTTCTGATGTCTGCCATTTTAGCTGAATATCATTATTCGTATGAGGCACGGTGATACACAACGTGATCCTCTCATCAATAGGTTGGCTGATTGCAGCAGTGTAAGGCAAAGCAATAAATGCTGGATTCACATGAGTAGGATCCTGCACGGCACCATCATGATGGCTGAAGATCCTGATCCAACGACTGACAAGGTTGGCATTAATACTATGTTGCAGTGCGACCGAAGCGATCGAGGTATTAGGATTTTTACAGGCATTGACAATACTGAGTTTGAATTCTTTGCTGTATGTTCTGCGTTTTTTAGCAACAGGAGGTGTTGCTGAATATATATCCATGTTCATAGATTAAGTCCCCACTTGTTTTTAGGTGGGAACTAAATTAAGGCTTATAGGATCGCTTGGTAAGGCTGTGTTAGCTGGATGCTTACTTTCTTTTACCTTAATAACGTATTTGTTTAACGGCAGCATACCTTTTGAAACACCACCAAATTATTTATGTTCCACCAGCATATATACTTCCCTATCGAAAAATCTGATAAGAATTGATTATTTTGATACAAAACCTGAAAACTGGGAGTGCTTATATGGACATATATAATATTTCCGGATAAATATAAAACTACTCCACAAGAAGAAAGGCAGAATTTAATCTCAGTCCGAAGTAACAGTACTCTCAAAGACCAAATGTAAAGAAGCATACTTAAGAAAATAAATTTCAATAATGCATGAGGATGTAATTAGTTTCAGGGTGCTAAGAAAGTGTAGCAACTTGCTACACTTTTTCGCTTTTTTGAATCAGCTGTTTTAAGAAATCTTCTAATTGTAAGAGACTGGCTTCGTCAATTTCCGAGATATTCAGAGAAACCTTAAGCTGTTTTTGATTCAGTTTGATATTCCCCGCAATCTTACCGGCATATTCAATTTTTCTGACCACGGATGTTGTGGTCAGTTTTTCTGGATTCTGACTCAATAGTTTTTCAGCATAAGTAGTAACTTTGCTTTGCTCGAGTTTTTTGTCTTTTAATTTTTCCCAAGCTCCGAGTAAGGCCACTTCGGCTTCAGAGAGTTGTTCAAGATGATCCGATAGAAATTTTTTGAATGCAGTTGCAGCAGTACGGCCTAGCAAGCCTGGTTCCACATCAAGGTCATTTAAAATTGCTTGCGGCAGTTTTTCGTATGCTAAATACTTGTACATATCTTCGCGATTTAAACCCAGTGAATTGGCTAAACGTTGCTTGTTTTTCTTTAATTTCTCATCAAGTGAGTTCAGGCCAATAAAAATCTCATAATCTGTCAGATCCTGACGCTTTAAATTCTCTGCCAGGGTTAACAAAGATGCTTCTACATTATTTGCATCAATGATAATGGCTTCAATCACAGACTTTCCGAGTAATTGATGTGCCCGTAAGCGTCGCTCGCCTGCAATCAGTTCATATTTCAGATTATCCAATTTACGCACTGTAATGGGCTGCAAAAGGCCGATTTCATTAATAGAATCCGCCAGTTCTTTTAACTGTGACTCTTCAAATATTTTACGCGGCTGGTTTGGACTTCGGCTGATATCCTCAATAGGGACATTACGTCTAAACTCTTTCGGCTCTTTAATATTGTCTTTCTGTGCTTGCTGATGTTTTTCTGTATTCTGTTTCAGTTTCTGAGCTAAAAGCTCTTTGGTGCTTGCCATAATGCTCTCAGGTTTTAATTTTCACTACAATTTCATTGGCAAGGTTTTCAAAAGCCTTACGTACTTTTGAATTTTTTTCTACTTTCAAAAGTGGTTGTTGCAGAATCGCTGCTTGATTGACTTTAGTACTTTGAGGAATTGTGGTTTCTAAAATTTTACCTACCTGTTTCAAGGCTTCATCCCGAATCAGCTTACAGACATTCTGACGTTCATCATGCTTAATTAGTAAAGCGCCTAAAAGCTCTAAATCTGGATTAATACGTTTGATTTTTTCAAGATGATTTAAAAGATCTGTTACCCCATACAATCCATATTGTGATCCTGATTCGATAGGGATAATGACATGTGTTGAAGATGCCAAGGCATTGCTGGTTAATAATTTAAGGCTAGGTGGACAGTCGATCAATATAAAATCATAAAGATCTTTTAATAGTTTTAACTTGATATTTAACTCTTCAGAAGGACGGGGAGCTTCTTCTTTTAGTTGATCTTCAGTTTTTCCTAAATTTAAGGAACCATAAATTAATGATACTTTTTCAAAGTTCGTTTCTTCTTGTAATGCATCTGCCAACAACGAAATATCGCCCACTAGTAATTCTGCTGTAGTGACAGTAATTTCGCTTGGATGTTGGATCCCAATGTGTAAACTTGCGTTTGCTTGAGGATCTAAATCAATGACTAAAACTTTGTAGCCCAGATTGGCAAGTTCTGAGGCTAGGTGTACAACAGTCGTTGTTTTGCCACATCCGCCTTTATGGTTAGCAACAGTAATAATTTTTGCAGACATGCGTGTCAGATGCTTCCTTATTTCAATGTTTAGTAATATAAATAACTTTCATTCATCTTACTATAGTTTTTAAATTTATAAATCCTATTTATTCAGCTGTAAAACAACTTAAAAAATAAATTTTTAACTAAGCTAGCTTAATTAAAAATTAGAATAATTAGTTATTTAGCTAATTAATAATTAGGATCATTTTTTTATTATATAAAACAAATGCTTGTAACTTTAAAAGTGGAAGGTTTGTCACTATAAAGTGGAAGGTTTGTCACTCAAAAGTGGAAGGTCTGTCACCGTAAAGTGGAAGGTCTGTCACTATAAAGTGGAAGGTTTGTCACTCAAAAGTGGAAGGTCTGTCACTAGGGTGGAAGGTTTGTCACTACTATTTTTAGAACTGCTATTTTTATTTAAAAATAATTTAAAAAACAAATATTTAAGCTGTTAATAAAGTCTCATAACTAAGCTTTAAAGGTGGAAGGTTTGTCACTGTATCTTCTTAACCTGTGGATAATCTGTTTTTATTGGATATTTCCTGATGATTATATGTGCAGTTATACCTTTTAAATCTAACAAAAAGGTGGAAGCCTTGTCACATCAGGGTTTTTATCTGACTTAACCTAACTAGACCTGAATGAAAAAAGTAAAAATAGGCCTTCTGAACTGTAATTTCGAGACTAAAGGTGGAAGGTCTGTCATCATGGGGTGGAAAGATTATAATTAATTCCACTTTAAGTGCAGGAAATCGGCTAAAAGGCTTCTTTTTGATGACAAACTTTCCACTTTTAGAATATTGTGGTGAAAGTCTTGAAAGTTTTTCCACTTTTGTATATAAAAACTAAGTTAAATTATAAATATCACGGTTATGACAGAATCTGAACCATTGCAAGAAGAATCGAATTATATTCCTTACTGTATAGGCAACATTCGCCATAATGGCGTTGTCAGTACCAGTAACCGTTTAATTCGCCCAATCGAATTATCAGCCAATGAATATAAGGCACTTCTATATGCAATGGCGGTTGCGAATTATAGTGAGAAAAATAGGGTAGATGGTGAAATTACCGAACAAACTTATATTTATTTGTATAAGGATGATTTGGCAGATTTACTAGGATTAAATAAACGTAATTCAATTAATGTTGCAATAGATCGGATCTATAAAGAGCTTTCATCCCGGGTAGCTCATTTTATTATTGAGGAACCAGCTGATAATGGTAAGAGAAAGACTAAAAAAGTACATTCTGTCGTTCCCATTATCCGTGAGTTAAGATGGGAAGATGATTCTAAAAATGCGATTCAGATTCGTTTTACCAGTGAGGTGTTGCCGTATTTCACTCAACTGGCTGGGGGTAATTTTACTACCTATCAGCTAAAACATCTTTTTGCCCTAGATTCTGTTGCCAGTATGAGTCTTTATACTTATTTCATTAAAAACGAATTTAAGTACGCCAATCAAAAGAGTTATGAAGTGCCATTACTTTTAGAAAACTTGAAAGCACTGATTGATATTAATGAAACCAAATATGATCGCTGGGTAGATTTTAGACGCTATGTATTAGACAAAATAGTGGCAGAAATTAACGAAAATACAGATCTACAGTTAGAGTATGAAACCGTTAAGAAAGGCCGTCCAATTGTAGGTGTGAATTTTAAACTGCATCATCGGATTGCTGATAAGACACTGGATGAATTTGAAGTGATTGAAAAAATCTATCTTGATGTTCCATTTGAAGACAATGCATACGTAAAAGAATTAGGGGCTAAATTCGATATGAATGTACGTTCTTGGTATATTTTTAATAATGATGAAAATTATCAGCAGTTCAAGAAGTGGTTTAAAAAAGTAGGATGCCTCACTGACTCTCAAGCAAATATTGTCATTAATGACACTTTATTCCAAATGGATTTTGCTGAAATTGGTATGGGGTTGAATGACTTTAAACGAAATATGAAGCATAAACTTAAAAGTAATCCGGAATTCGTCCATAGTATTCGTGAAAGACTGAATGATATTTTTGGTAAAGAGTTGATCTAGCGAAAAGTGTAGCAACTTGCTACACTTTTTTAGATATATGTTAGTAAAGAATACAAGTGGTAAGAACCTTAGGATAAAAACGACTCTGTTGCATGAAGTGTGAAAATTGAGACTCCTACTGACATGTTAACGGTTCAAATTATTTTACCCCACTCAGGAGCAGAAATTGGCTTGAAATGGCAAGTATCAGAAATATCTGCTATAGCAGAATTACTCAAGGCACTTGCAATATAGTCCGACTTAAAGAAATATTTATTAAATATGGAAACAATCTTATCTATAATTTTTTTAATAGTTTTATATGCTTACTTGAAACTTTATAACTCCCATCCCTATTTTTTTTTAGATAAAAATGGTGTCATCAAAAGAGAACGTCAGAATCTATTTTTTCAAGACTTTCTCGACATAAAGAAAAGTGATTTTGATGAATTAAAAAGAATTCATCTATCTTACTTTCCTGATGGAAGCTGTGAAATTCATCAACCAGTGGTGGTGTTCTAAAAAGTATGCTGGCATCAGACATAGCCATAATTGACATAGAAGAATACCAAATCAAACACCTTAAAGTGGTTATCAAA
>NZ_JAMXXZ010000058.1:0-5781 GCF_024129285.1 Acinetobacter sp. S4397-1 | reverse complement strand
AAATCACTGGGGGTGACGTCCACGACAGTCAAGTTGCAAAACAACTGATTGATACTGTAGACGAGGCAACTTATCTTATTGCTGATAAGGGGTATGATGCTGGGCACATTAGAATATATGCCCAGAATAAGGATATGATTCCCATTATTCCAATGAGATCAAATAGGAAGAGGTCGAATAAGGAGTTTGATAAATATCTATATCAATTAAGGCATTTAGTTGAAAATGCATTTGCGAGATTAAAACATTTCCGTGCTATTGCCACCCGATTTGATAAGCTTGCACGAAATTATCAGTCTATAATCTACATTGCTTGCATGTTTATTTGGTGTAAAGCCAAATGAGGACACGCCCTAATAATTATAGGGCTTATACTGATTATTATGGACGTTATTTTGAACCTCACTCGTTACATAAAAAAACTATATAGATGGGGGTGCAAGTTTCTTATGCAGGTTGTCTGGGAGGGGTATTTTGTCTTGGGTCATAGCTAAAATAAAACCCATCTTAAGATGGGTTTTTAAAGTAAGAATCTTATTTTTTGTATTCAGTTTTGTATTCAGTAATGTTAATTGACTTACCTTTAACTAACTCTACTACACCTTCGCCACGCTTAAAGTGAATAGATACACCTTGGTCATTCGCTAAACGTACACCACTAGCCGCTACAGTTTGCTTCAAATGATGAACCTTGCCTGAATTATCAGTCATTTCTGCTGTTTCAAAATTGTCAGATGACTTAAGCTGAATCGTTAGATCCATTGGTCCAACAAAGTTAATTACTTGGGTTTCAGCCGGAGTGCTTGGTGTGCTTTCTACAGGAGGCGTTGATTCTGTAGGTTGTGTAGGAGATGAATTGCAGCCGGCCAGTGCCAAAGCAAGAAATGAAGCACCAATTATATATTTCATATTGAACAAACCTTTTCGTTCTAAATCATAAGTATAAACATGTTAATTAGTTGGATAGAAATATAAAGATTTATTTACATTTGGATGACATAAAAAATACTGCGATGAGGAGGAGGAATTCTTATCTGAATTTACCTATAGGGGATATTTAACTTGCCTTATAGTCTTCCCCTTATGACTTTAATGTCTTTAAGCGGGGCTTAGCTTGGGGTAATCATCAGGCTGAATTTTCAATAGAGCAGATACGCAGTTGTTTTTTGTATTCAGCAGAACAGTCTTTGCAGAGGATTTTGTATTTCTCTGTTGAAGAAGGCTTTAGAGTCATCCAGAAACTTTAAGTATTCACCAATTTGAGCATCTTATTTTTCAAATTGAGCTTTGCCCATTGGATCAACGCCAGATTTAGCAGTATTCGTTGCCTCTAATGGCTTGTGGCAGCTGGTGATTGTGAATGCCAAAGGGTGGGCCTTTTTATTACATATTGTTTTAGGTGTAATACACAAATCACTCTAAAGTGAATTGAAAGACTACAGATAGAAATGATAATTTTAAATCAAATCTTCCCAATACATGAGGTAAGCAATAATGAAGTTGTTAACTGTGGTTTGTGTGGGGTTTGCAGCAAGTTTTTCCTATAAAGCTATAAGAAATAGCAGGTCAACTCTTTCAAAGCCAGACTTTGATGAAGTAGTAAGTAAAGTTATGTTGGCAGGTTTTAAGGCCTAGTCGGGTTTTAAGCTCCTCGATTTAATAAAAAGCTCGCCGTACGGTGGGCTTTTGTGCATTTATGATCTTTTAAAAATTAAAACAAGTCGCAATACATTTGTTGTACACCGTAATGCTAAGGGTTGATTTATCTTCATTATTAATTGAAGTTAAGCCACTGGACATTGCTATGATCCAAGAGATCTTTGCCTTTATTTATGATGAAGCCTTAAAGGAGTATGAGCCATCAAAATATGAAATAGTCAATAAGCTGAAGTTTTTTCAATAACTCTACGATTATTTGCAGAGCTCAGGGGAGAAGATGCCTATATTAAAATCAATATCTTAACTGTAATATTTAAATGCAGGCTCGGATCTAAATATTATTGGGTATTTGATATACCGGAAATAGATGATAAAGATCAGTTTATTGACTGGCTGTCTTCTGAGTTAAATCAATTGTTATGAGAGTTTAAAACCCAATAAAACTTAAAGAATATAGATCCTTTTGTGTTAGGGTGTTGTTATCTTTCCCATGTGAAGAGTATGAGTCATGGGCCTAGTTCTTCTTGTGATTATTGTTTTAATCACATTCTTTGTAATGGTGAAACCCAGCCAACATAAGTCCGGTGGAAAGTTTAAAGAAATGACTAAAAATAAATTTGGTCATAAAATTTCCAGTGCAATTGAATTTCAGCACCCTATAATTGAAATAGTTGGCCCTCAACTTGATAACTCTGTGAGTAAAGTGGTTAATGCTCTCTTGATTATGGATACCACAAATACAGAATATACCTATGCGATTATGGTGGTTGTCGGTGGTATTCAAGTCGGTTATCTAAATGACGTAGATGCTGAAAAGTTTCTCAAAATTTTAAAGGATAAGCGCCTATATGAAGATACCGGAATTGAAGTTAAAGCACTGATTTACGGAGACTGGGGTGATATTAATCAAACTACAAATTTTAAAATCAATTTAAATCTCCCTAAAAATTTTGAAGATTCAGAACTCAAATAGCTGGGTTAACTCAATAAATCTCCTTCTGGAGATTTTTTATTGCCAGGCGAAAAGTCATGCCCCTGTTCATATTTTGCTTATTCGGCCTGCACGATGTGACTGAGATTAGCGATAACAAAAAAGAATATCGGAACTGTGTGGAAAAACCCGGTATTCCTGGGATTATAAAACTATCCCTACAATAGGGTTTGGTATCTCAGCTATAATTATATTTTTGGTAATCACTGGTGACCAAAATGGCCAATATTACGACAAGTAAATACGAAGAATTATTTATTAAACTCCATGAGGTTATTGCTAAGCGTAAGGAAAATCCAATTCATTTAAAAATTCCTTTTAATACTGTTGATAAGGGCACTATTTTGCAATTGAATGAATACTTTCACAAACATGCTTTTAATTTTGAAACTCATTTAGAAGATGAGAATACATTTGTAATTACTGTAGAGTATTAATGATATTTAATTTGCCAAATATAGTTGGTATATAAAAATCCCGTTAAATATGCTTTATTGGCAGGTTTTTTCTTTTCTTATGGGGGGTGAATATTAAATCTGTATGGAAATTTACAGATTTTCACTTTAAGAGAGTAATACTTTTTTTAAATATTCAGTTTGAGTAAAATGTATAGAGATTGTAGTTAAGCCTGTAGTTAAAGCTATTGTATTCGGTATGATTATGTTTTTATCTTGATAAGACAAAAGCTTATGAAAATTATCCAGAATTTATCTTTAATTTTAGCTGCAGTTGTATTGACAGCATGTGCAAATAATCCTGAACAGATGCCTTCTCAACCACCAAATACGATGACTAGCTGTATAGCGGATGAGGCAACGAAATTGGTTGGACAAACTGGTTTATCTGAAGCAGTCATTAAAGCTAAAACTAAAGCGGAAACTGTACGAATGGTGACACCAGGTCAGCCAGTAACTTTAGATTACCGTTCAGATCGAGTTACAGTAGTCACCGATCCACAAACTAAAATTATTGTTCAAGCATCTTGCGGCTAATAGCTCAAGGCTGAATAAAAAACCATCTTCGGATGGTTTTTTATTGGATGATGTTCATGAAACCAAAAATATATTAAAACTTAACTCACAACGGCTTAAGTAAAAATAAACTGACAATTAAAGGAATCGTCTTCTTATAACATAGGTTAATACATTGTTTGAAAAGTCACATTTAATAGTGAATTGATACAAGCTTCTATACTTAAAAAACATAAGATTCTGATAGATTAAAATTACAACAAAAAAACTGGAGATTTGTATGAAAAATATACCAAATGGAACACAGGTTATTCATCATATCTCATTTTTCACTCATGCCTATTATAAGGAGGAAAATGGAGTCTTAAAGGTTTGGAGTGAGGGAGAATGGATAGACGCATTGATACCCAGTATTAATAAAATGATTGATAACGGTTTTGAGTTAGAAGTTATTCACAGCTAGTCAAATACCGGGAATAAATAAGTATTCATTTCTCAAAATTGGTAATGATCCCCACTTCTTAGTGGGGCTTTTAATATCTGGAAAATATGCTCCAATTCCCATTTTGCTTGTTCGGTTTATATAGTGTGACTGAGATTTAGCATACAGTTGATGATAAAAAGTTGAAATGCATCAAGAATTGTTGAAAAGTAAAGTAATTCATAGTAAATTACTCAACATTAAGTAATTCTCCACACTTTTACTTAATTTCAGTTTATAGCCTGCATTTTCCCCAAAGTGCAGGTTTTTTTTATTTCTTAAATTCACTGGACGGATTACTGCATATAAAATCCCACTAAATATACATTATTAGCGGTTTTTTTCTTTTCTTATTGATGAGATGCTTATGGCAGAAGAAGTATAAGCTAAATAAGACTTAGAATTTTGCAGTGCTGGGCTGTCCAAGTATCAGAATCTCAAACAGTCTGAATTAACACAAAATGAGTTGCTAGCAATTGACGGAATTATGATTAAGCTGAAAGAGTAGATAATAATTTACGTGTGGCGTTATATGCGTAATGCCATATTATTTGAGGTAATGTACGGCGTAACAGATATTTTGAATTCCAAAAAGCCCATCAGGTAGATAGGCTTTTCTTGCTAATCAAGATATTGAGCTATGATTTATTTTTTGTCTGCATTTTCTTTTTGATCATGCTGCTCTTTCGTAGGGTTTATATCATCTTGATCAGGCTTATCTTGTGCGGGCTTCTGTGTCTGGTTGTCTGATTTAGGCTTGTTGTCAGTAGCGTTATTTGAAAATTGATTGAAAGACGCTTTTTGAGCGGTATTTGTATTAACTAACATAGTTTTCTCAATTTTGTTTGCCGAAGATTCGACCTGGTAAGAATGGCACAGTAGAAGCAGTTACAATGAGGTAGCTTAGGGATGCATTTGTAGGTATATGTACGATTAAAATGTTTATATCTTATTTATATTTCAAAGGTTTTTTAGTAAGCACTCGATCATATTGATCCATCTCACTATTTAAATAGTCAATAAGTTTAATTTATATTTAGTGGATACCTAATCTGTACAGTGTCTGTTTGCTTAAAATAATACTAAAAAATATGTGCCAGATGATTTGAAGTAGTCTGTTGAGATGGCTTGCGTAATAAATTATTCTAAAATGTCAAAAATAATCACGTGATATTAAATGAAAATAAAAGACTTAATCGAAAGAACTTCAAAAGTTAAGCCCTGAGCTTGATGTATATACGCTCAGTGAAGATGATGAAATAATAAAAGCTAAAAGCGTGGCTGAAGTGTTTGAGATTAAGGATGTTAGCTCCACAGTGCTGGAGCTTAGCCGTGATGAAAAATACAAGCCTAAATTTACATTCTTTCCAGTGAAGAAAAGGCAGAAAACTTGCTTTATAAATTTTACGTCTAATTTTTAAGTAAGATCTCCTTCGGGAGTTTTTTATTGCCGATTTTAAGGGGGCACAATGTCGAACGAGACACAAATGGTGGATGCTTCATGACCAGTCGAGGGATTGGAATCACGATTATTTCCCGGCGTGCTACTTATTCTCATTTTTATTATTACCTATTCGATCTAATAGGTGTAAGCATCCGCTGAACGCCATCGCCAAGTTTTAACGGGGTTCAGGTTTCCAGCGGTGAGGTAGTAATTCTTCTATTTGGGGCACTTTATG
>NZ_JAMXXZ010000057.1:0-5919 GCF_024129285.1 Acinetobacter sp. S4397-1 | reverse complement strand
CAGGGTTTTAGGGATGAAGTCCCTAACGTGCTTAGGTTTCTCAATGAAATTGAGAAACGTCTAAGCGCGCCATCAAATTTTTGATGGAAGTGCAGGCAACAATCTCTAGAACGACTTTAACAAAATTGCGTACATTTGACGTAATTATTTTGTTATCGTTCTTTGAGAATTAAGCCTGTACTTTTGCGGTATCTGAATTAATGGAATTGAATATGAATAATGATTGGCTGTCTGAAAAAATCACCTATATCTCTGCTTTAAAGAATCCGAGTGATGCTCAAAAACTTTTATTGGAATTAGCTAAAATCCAATACCGTACACCAGACCAAGAGAAAAAACTGAATGCTTTGATTAAAGCCGAAAAAGCAATAGATCGAGCGAATAAGCAAAAGGTAGCCGTTAGAAAATTACTGAATGCAGAAAAAGAAGCTGAACGTAAAGCTCGTACACGTCATCTCATCCAATTAGGCGCACTTTTTGAGATTGCCAATCTAGATCAACGGAACCCAGCAGAATTACTTGGAGTTCTGCTTAAAACTGCTGAAATCGACCCAAATGATATGAAATGGCAAATTTGGAAAGATTTAGGACAACAAGTTTTGAATACACGTAAGGAAAAATAATTTTTAATTTTCAGGATGTTACACGATGCAAAGTCCAGCTAGAAAAAGGTATCTTATTAATTATTTATTGAATCGATACCGTCTAAAATATCAGGAAGCTAGAGAGCTATATGAGGTAATAACCATCTGTATACAACGAAATTTTATCTTTAGCCGTGATTTATCTAATTTCATTATAGAAAATAATTTAGGCTTCTACTTTCCAAATATTTGTGGCGTTCTTTATATGAATGATGGCTACAATCAATGGAAATTTTATGGTGGATTTTCACAAAAAATATATAAAATTTTATGCTTTGAATTAAATCTATTAAGCAAAAGAAGTAATGCTTCAACTACTCGATTTATTCCATTCAAAAATTTTTTAAGATGATTTACCATCAGTCCTAACATTATATAGTAGATGATTACATGCTTGAATTTATAGGTTTTATTACTTTATGTTTTTTTGGATATAAAATCTTAATTTTCTTTTTAAGAAAGAAAAATGCTGTAAGTAATTCAGAAAGTGGGTTCGAGATAAGAAATTTCTCGATCGATGAATTAGGTGTACCTTCGAACTATTTCAACTATATAACATCAAGTAAAATTGAAGATATTAAAAAGAAAGCCCTTTATCTAAAAGAGAATAATTTTAAGGATAGTAGTTGGCCAATGTTAATGGCTATTTCTATTTATCTATTTTTTTATGAAGACTGTAAAAAAACTGAATATGAAAGCAATGCAGTTATGGATTTTCTAAAAATAGATCCAACTATTATAAAAAAAGAATTAGAGTTAGATCCTTACAAAATTATTAATTATTTTATTAATGCAAAAAAAGATTATGAATTTGCAACAAATGATCAAATTACTAATTTAATAGTAGAATCATCAAAAATAGATGGTAAAAATATATCTTATAAATCATCAATATATGAACGTATGTCAAGATATGCAGATGATAACTGGTATAGTCATGGACATAACGAAGATTGTGTTTACTTTTATGCTGAATCTATAGACGACAATATTTATGGTGTCGTAGTAAAAGCAATAAATTATGAAGAAGGTAGAGAAGGCAAAGCAAATTTAATAGTAGAAATTTGCAATGATTTAAAAAAATAGCCTAAGCATAAAATAAATTTTAGAACTCACAAGTCTAAATCACACGACCTTAAAAGCAAAAGCTCTCAACTTCTCAACACGCCTCCAAAGCGTCGCACTTCGTGCTTTGGCTTTGGAAACGGTTGAGAGAGTTTCGGCAATACTCACCCTAAGGGCTGTCATTTAAAAAAATGACATATCCCCTAAGTATTGCCGATTTACCTGTATATATTTGGCTTCGGAGCCACGTATATCGGTCGTATCCGCACATAGTTTTGCAAACTATGCAGACAAGGACTCAAAGTCTTGCACTTCGCTCCACGCGCTCCCTGTCGTTACATTGCCTGTATCTCTGCGAGGGTTTCCCCAACATGCAACTTAACAAGTCCTATGTAACTACTCCCAACGCTCCGCCTATGTGAAGTTCCCCTGTAAGCGGTTTAGCCTTTCGACTATAGCTACAATACGCCAGTGACACTTATTCCTACCACACGTACTGCATGCCGACCGTAAAACGGACACGCAGAAGCGGGCAAAGCTCGATCTAGGATACTTATTTGACGATTTAAAACACGAATTAACGAAGACTTATCATTTTGAGGCTTGATATAAACACTGTTTATTGTGAAAATAGAGTTCAGGTACAAGCCTTTTGGTGAAATCAGTACGAGCGTCAACTCTGCTGATCTTCGTTACTTGATGTTCTAGCATCAAATAACTGCGTACCGCTGAATTTACTTGAAAACCCCTCTAACTTGCAAGACTTAGAGGGGTTTTTGTTTATAATTTTAAATTACAAACTACTTATCTTTATTTAAAGCAAATTTTCGCTTCTTAATCACCGTAATTGGCTTTTCTTTTGGGCCCATATTTTTTTGAATGGCTACCTGCTTCATCTCTACTGGCACAACACTATTTTCATTAGTCTTTGGACTAGATTCTTTAGGCTTTGAGTCTGTTGGCTTTTGCAGAGTTGCTTCTTTATTTTTAATTTTTATATAAATTTCATGAGCAACTGTATTGTGCTCTTTAATTTCTCTGTTTTTATCAGCCAATTTTTTATACTGCTCCTTAAAAGGTTTTATAAATTTTTTGATAGCTGATAAGAACACGGCTTCTTCAGGGTATATTTCCGCTAATGTCTTAGGTGTTTCCTTTTGCACGAAATTGATGAGATCGGCTGGAAATTTATTAAGAATTTCTGGAGTAGCAAAGCTTACAAAATCATAGTCATGATAAGAAATTACAGCATATCTCGTATTTTTCTTGGTCGGACTTTTAATATAACCTTTGACTGTTGCCTCCCCTTGATCAAGTAACTTTTTCAAATAGAAATCTTTAATTTGGTTTTCTATAAGTGCATTCCCTCTATAGAACCTAAGCTTCTGACTGATTTCCGCCTGTTCTTCCTGGTTGTCTTCATTAACAAGTTTTAGCTGTTCGGCTTGGTCAAGGAATTGAGCATAATTATATTGAGCAAGTTCGGATGTCCAAATCAGTAACTGGTCAAGGTTTTTAGGCATAGGAACTTTCAAATCATTCAAATCAAGCTTTTTAATGGGCGCAAGTTCTTCTTCCTTAAATTCCTTTCTCTCTAAACTCGCTCGATTTAACATAGAACTATCCTTCAATATTACTTATATTTCAAAAATCTGTAAGTCATTAAAACAATCTTAAATAACCATCTAGACACCGAATACAGCCATTATAAGATTATGAAAAATCTAGAGCGACTATCTTTGCTGATATTTGTGTTCAAGATGAGAGAGTTAAATAAATACGTATCGTTAAATGTAAAAAAAGTCTATTTAGTATTGATACTAAATAGACTTTTTCTTTTATAAATTGAACATCAAGACAAAAAAAGGAGGTCATGTCTAATCATGACTAAATCCCTAATTAAGCACGTTTCAATGCCATAACATGGCGAACCATATCGTTAATATGTTGTTTTGTTTCATTATCTTGTGAACTTAACCATTCTACGACATCAGCATCAAAAGCCTTTGCTTGCGCTATGGCATGGCGTTCCTGTAATTTCTTCACAAAGCTAGGTTTAACCAATGGGGCATTGGTAGGGTCAAAATTTTTATAGCGTTCTAGTTCATTTTGCATTGCTGTACCTCCGCTTTTGGTGATGTGATGGTTCAAATGCAGTGATTATTCTCGCAACATCTCCACGTTCAACCCAAACCACTGTTAATAGTCTACCACGATTGCTTAAACCGACTGATATTAGTCGTTGTTCGTCATAGTGTCCTACATCATCAAAAGACATCAATGCAGGATCAAGGAAAATACTACAGACCTCCTCGAACGTAATTTCACGCCCTCGATAGACTAAATCCATTTTTTGGTCATGCCATTCAAATAACAAGCCGTAATATTCAATCAATGGCATGATTACCTCTTTTCCTCTCGTAAAACTGAAATTAAGTAAGAATTTTCTTTTAGCATAAGAAATATTCTTATTATTTTGGGTCGATCACACATAAATCATTGTTTTTGGAATAGTTGCACTGATCTTTCATTATTCGGACACAAGGTTTAGTTTCTTCCCCAACTTTACAGCTTTGAATATCAAGTTGAATACCATCCTCTCTTAAGCTCTCAATCTTAGAAATATTCTCAAGTGGCTTTATATAAACACTAAATAACCAAATGATGCCAAGCATAAGAATGGTAAAAATTCCTAAAATCATTGCGATGATTTTCCACGAAAATTCATAGCTGGCTGATTCAATCGAGTTTTTTAAGCGTCCAAGTGCTTTAGCAGTCTTAATAAGCTCCGCTGTTCCCTCTTGTAAGCCCGTATTTAGCGATTTTGATACGGTACTATGGGTTTGCCCAGCGATAGCCCTTTGAATGTCTTCCTTCGTGATTTGAAGCTCTTTAACGGCCTGATTGACTAGGTTCTGCTGTTGTTCTGCAACTGCCATCAGTGCATATAGCTTTTTTTCATCAGGTGTCATCGGCTCATCCCCTTATAACTCATGGTTTTCTGTTGTTCTCGCTCTAATTTCTGCTGTTCTTTGTACTGTTCCAAAGCAAGCTGTTTGAAGCTGTCAAAATCAGCCTTAAAGCTCTCAATCCCCTGTTTAATTTCTTTGTCTGAAATTGGGCTGTCTTTGAGGTCTTTCAGGTCTTTTTTCGGGTCACCTAAGTCTAGTTGTTCAAGCTCTTTATAGGCTGTTCGTGACTGTTGCAGGGCTTCCCTGATTTCAGGGTCTTTGGCTTGGCTTGGTAATAGTTTTTTTTCAGGGTCTTTCTCTATGCCTTGCTCTTTGTAGCTTCGCATATCAATACGGCTGTCAATTTGGTGTTTTTCTAAATGGCTGTTGCATAAATCTGCCCATCTTTGGCGTAGGTCTTTAATATCGGTTTTTCTTTCCTGGTAACTCTTACCGGTATTGTCTTTTTTAGCTCCGCCACGTTCAGGATTTTTGCTGTTATAGCGTTTGAAATACTGCTCCGGATCTCGTTCGATTCCATCTTGCAAACGTTCATTAAACATGAGGTGAACGTGGGGCTGATCATTGCCGTCCATTGCTTTAGGGTTATGAATCGCAAACTGATATGGATATTTTGAGCCGATCTCGGACTGAATGAAGTCCTCAACCAATTCTAGGCGTTGCTCGGCATTCATTTCTCTAGGCAAGGCAATTTCATATTCTCGATAAGTACTGCCATTTTTGCGCTCGTAAAGGTCGGCTGCCTCCCAAAAGGCAATCGGATTATGTTCAGCCCATTTCGGCATGTTTCCATAAGCACTATGTTCAAGGTCAGTTTCTGCCTGTTCCTGTTTCAGCTTCTTTTCTTCGTCCCGATCAATATATTCGGAATGCGGTGCTGCCTTGCCTGCCTTGCCAACTTTGACACTTAAACGAGCAATCGCCATTAGGTTTTTTCCTGTTCCTTTTTTCGGTCTAATTCTTTCTTAAAGGCTCTTTGATCGAGTATCGAAGCCCACATCATAATGATGATGATTAGAGGTGCTGCGATCACGCCAAAAGTAATATCTTTAATTTTTCCCAGTACCTGTTTTAGTTGCATGCAGTTGCTCCTAGCTTTGGTACTTCTTTTTTCTGTAAATTGAAAATTTACGGAAAAAAGAAGTTTCAGGGTTTTAGGGATGAAGTCCCTAACGTGCTTAGGTTTCTCAATGAAATTGAGAAACGTCTAAGCGCGCCATCAAATTTTTGATGGAAGT
>NZ_JAMXXZ010000056.1:0-5969 GCF_024129285.1 Acinetobacter sp. S4397-1 | reverse complement strand
ACCGTCCGCTAAGGAAATTGCAAAAATGCATATTCTAAAAGCGGACATTTTTACTTTGGAGAAACCGGACATTTCTATTTTGGGCTTACAAAAGCGTTTCGTATAAGCTCTATTATGTTAAATAGGTAGGGAATCAGGCTCAATCATTTTATTTTAAGATGAGTTTTGAGTACTTAATTATATGGTCTGTAACACTTTCTAAATGGTAAGGTTGATGAATCCAATGATGCCAGTAGAGTTGAACTTTATTTTCTAATTCTGGACATAAATCAATCATTTCATCTTGATCATAGAGGCTATTTAATTGGAATTCTGGAACCATTCCGTAACCTATTCCAAGTCGTATAGCGGTCAAAAAAGATTCTGAAGAGGGTATTAAGTGAAAAGGGTAACTACCCTTTGTTAGACCGAATTGCTTTACTAAAATATCAAAATGAAGATGGTCTTTTTCATTAAATATTACAGCAGGTGCTAAGCATAGGGCTTGTCTATTTATGCCACTAGCAAACCATTTTTTTATGAATGCTTTTGTTGCGATCATTCTATATTTCATCACACCTAGATATTGAGAATTACATCCTTTCATAGGTTTAGGTTCAATTGAGATACACGCATTAACAATTCCTTTTTCTAGTAAGGAATATGTATGAGCCTGATCATCAACGATTAGATTCAGCAATATTTTATTTTTTATAAGTACATCTTTGAGGGTTGGAAGTAACCAGGTTGCTAGGCTATCGGCATTAGATGCAATAACCACTTTAAAAAATTCAGCTTGTGACTTATTCATCAAATCATGTAAAAAATTCTGTTCCAATCTTTGACTTTTCTTTAAATATTCAAATACTTGCTGACCTGATGTGGTTAATTTACAAGGCTTACTACGTATTATTAATAACTGTCCTAATTCTTTTTCTAAAGCTTGCAATCTTAAGGTTACAGCAGATGGAGTCAGGCAGAGCATTTTTCCTGCCTGATCGAAACTACCAGTCTCAACTACCGCTAAAAAGGCTTCGCATTGTTTTTTTTCTAACATAAGAATTATTTAGCCAACCCAAAATATTCTTAATTTTAATGAATAAAAAAACAAATACACATAATTCAAATAAATAGATACTTCAGATAAGTCAATATGGTTACATTTTTAACAGGATTGGGGGTTGGGTTTTCTCTCATATTAGCCATTGGTGCTCAAAATGCTTTTGTTCTGAGACAAGGACTTAAGCGTGAATATGTTTTTAGTGTTTGTCTTATATGCGCCTTATCTGACTCTATTCTTATTTATTTAGGAACTACAGGATTCTCAAAGATCGTTGAAGAATTTCCTTTAATTACTATTTTTGCTCAATATTTTGGAGCTGTATTTTTATTCATTTATGGTTTGAGAAGCTTCTATTCAGCTTTTAGAAAACATACGCGTCTTGATCCGAGTAATATTGAAAAAGCTAATATTTATCATGTGCTAGGTACTTGTTTAGCATTTACCTGGCTCAACCCTCATGTTTACTTAGATACCGTTGTACTAATGGGTTCTATTTCCACGAACTTTGAAAGCGAGCTGCATATATTTACTATGGGAGCAATCCTATCTTCTTGGATATTCTTCTTTTCTTTAGGACATGGAGCAAAATTTCTATTACCGCTATTCCAAAGTTCTATTTCATGGAAAATTTTAGATTTCCTCATAGGCATAATTATGTGGGTTATAGCTGTAAATCTCTTGTTCTAAAAAGATGTGTCAGCAATCTACCTACTTTAAGTTTCTCTAAAATTAACATAATACACCTTATATGAAACTAAAAATGGGAGCTTTAAGCTCCCATTTTTGCTGAGTTTTTCAATTTTTAGGTAGTAGCCTAGGCTTCAATAAATTACGCACCTAAACGCATTAACTTTTCTTGAATCGCATCACTGACAAAGGCATTTAGAGAATTACTTGATGCTAAAACCGCCTTACGGTGTAATTCAGGGCTAATACGGACATTAAAAGTGCCTTTGAATGGTTGATCAGGAGATTTTCCTAGTTCAGCACATGATTCTAAATAGCCGTCTACAGATTCCTGAAAAGCTTTCTCAAGGGCTTTTAAAGTTTCCGCTTCATAGGTAATAAGATCACGAATAAAAGCAAGTTTTCCAAATAACTCACCTGTTTCAAGATCAGGCTCAATTGTTCCGAGATAACCTTTGTATTTTAAATAGCTCATAAAAATCCCTCCTGCTTGAGTGCCTGTTTTACAGCTTTCAATGCCCCACCTTTGATTTCATTTTCAGGGTGTGGTCTATGCAGTAAAATCATATGTTCAGTTTTTTCATTAAAAAACCGAACACGAGAGCCTGCCATTTCAAATTTTTCATAGCCGAGCTGGCTCAGTAAAACGACTAAATCTTTATATGGAAACGTATTTTTTGAATTTCCAAATTTTTCCAATAACTTTTCCGTTTTACCCATATTTTTGCCCTACTCAGTTACGACTAAGTATAGTCCCTTGAAATTAAAAAATGCAACTGAATTTAGTTGCATTTCATATAATCGCCATTATGTTAAATGGGGGGAGCCTCTAAAAATTATTGTCAAATTATGAATAAATATTTTTTATAACCTGATAAAAATCTAATGTTTAATTTATGATATTAATAATTAATTTAATAAGTCTTAAAAAACATGGATTTCGATAGTACTACTCAATTACCTACAAAGCTCTTAAATAAAATTTCTGAAGTTATTTCAGTAGACCCTAATGACATTGTTAAAGATGCGCAGTCTAAAGGGTTACCTATTTCAAAAATAGAAGACTTTACAACAGAAATTATTTGTAAAAATTATCGAAGAATTGAAGATATTTCTGGTTCTTATGGTAACTATGCAGCAAGAAATAGTGCAGTAACTGGACTGGCCTCTGGCGTTGGTGGTGTAGCAACAATGGTAACTATTGGGGGCGTGGATATTGTAAATATGGCAGCGCAATTGTATAGGTTGAATCAACGAGTTGCATATTTGAATGGCTTTGATCCAAATAATCCACATGATGCAGAACTAGCTAGAGAAATTTATTTATTTTCATTGGGGTTTGATAAAGCAGCTGTTGCTGGTGTGCAAGCTATGATGAATAGAGCTGCTCAAATTGCAGGAAAATCTGGGGCAAAATCAAACCCAGTACTTAAACTGATCATGATTGTTGCATCAAAATTAGCACCCAAAATGACAACTAAACAGGCAGCAAAATTTATTCCTGTTGTTGGTGGTATTTTGGGTGGAGGTATTAATTTCGCATTTGCTAAATATGCATCAAGTGAAATTCAGAAAAGATATAAAGAAGAGTTTTTTAGAAAAATGCAAACAGAGTCTATAAATTCTTAATTTTATAAATTTGGTACGGATATGTTAGTAATTTAATATTTCTAAAATTAACATAATACACCTTATACGAAATTCTTATATTTTTTCTTTATTTTTCAATGTTATAATACAATCTTTAAAGCCCCTTTTCTCCAATCGGGGCTTTTTTATGATTTATTACGTTCCACGCTTACTATTTGATCAATGTTCCACGATTTTAATAAGTCAAGGTGAACAATCAGATCAGCCATATGGCCTTAAAGGATAAATTTCGTCATTTTATTATGGCCAACATCAGGGTGAAGTGTGTCTAAGCTTTTTTGAAGCGAATATCATCGACTTAGGTCCCTATTTGCAACAGTACCCTCTTTCTACCATTTTTATAGATCGCTGGTATTAGCCTTCCACCCTCTGCTGTTGAAATTCACTTGACCCAGTCTGTTGTTGTGCCTTGAAGGCTAAAACCAGGGCTATAAGTTTAAATTCTTCCAAACGTAACTTTAAAAATGATTCATGAATTCGGGTATGACCGAATGCTTCTCCATAATGATTGATCAGGATAAAGTCATCTTGTAGTGCCTGAATAAACAGGTCCACAGTGTCATGGTCTAATTGGGATAAATACAGATCAGCTTTACTGTTAAACACATGAGTAACCAGAGCGATGGCAGAAAGTTGGCGATTTTCTTCGACATACTCACATTGCCCCCCGTGCTTGCTGCAATGGCATTTTTTATTTTACAGCGGACTTCTTTTAACTGCCGCGCGGCATGAATCTCCCCATAGCCCGAGAGATTTTATGTTAATTAATAAAAATATCCTTGTAGTGACTTATATCTAAGGCTTAGGGAGATTTCTAATATATTCATAGGCAATGTAACACTCCCCTGTTTCAGATGCATGTCTTAGCTTTGCCTCCAATAAGACAGGAAAAGGTATCTTTGATTTCAGACATTGATGTATATCTCTACCTGAAATACAAACAATTCTATTACCATTTCCAAAAGCAGTTAAACCATCACTACTAAAACCTTGCCAACTGATAAAAACACCTCTAGTCCATGAAGCCTTTCCATTAAGCTTACCTTGGAATGCGTGTAGATCACTAGCTGGCGTTTCTTTACTATGCCATTTTGCTTCCATTAAATAGTAAGCCCCATCCACTCTAAAACTACCGTCTATTTGTTCCCCTGTATTTCTAAAGCTCCCTTTTGGATCCATTTTGAATACTTTAAATAGCTCATTTAACCATAGTTCAAATGCATATCCACGAGGATGAGGGGGTAACAGTTTAATCCTATCCATTTCGGATATTAAATGTGTGTAATCAATGTCACTGAATGAGTTTTTGGGTGGAATTACCGATGGCAATCTAGCTGATAAATTTTTATCTAAAGATTTTATACTTACGATCAGAGCATTGTATTCAGCTAGATCTCTAGTTGCACTAGACGGATCTAAAGACATACGGTATGACCATAATTTATCTAAAATATGCAAAGCGGTATCTGCATCGACTTTTTTGAGAAGACAGCGCACACGCTTAGCTTTACTTGTCCCATCTTCTTTGTACTGTTCATTATCAATGTCAATATTTAACTCTTCATCAAAGAAATGGATAAGGGTTCTATCACTAAAATCTAGAAGATATCCACCTTCTGCACCAAATATACGATTAAATATCGTTATGTCTCTAAGTTTTAACTTCATAAATATCCGTAGTTGAGCTAAAAGCCACCTTTTACTGTATTTTAAAAATTCATATAACTACCATTATTTTAAAGGAAGCTAACTTATAATTAACTCTAATCTATAAGTGGTTTAATATCAGAAATATTTAAATATCCTTTTATATCAATATTATCTTTATTTAATTTTACTAATACCCATCCTGTAGGTAAATTATCAGTTTTATATACTTCAATTAATGTATTTTTTTCAATTTCTAAAATATTTTCTCCGTCGGGTGTCGCTCTTAAGAAGCTGTTAGATGTTAATACCGCATGACCTTTAATATTATTTATGGAATTTACTATCTGATTTTTATTAGATTGAATAAGTTCTATTTCTGATGAGATCGACATAGCTATTGTTAAAATTATTGGTATAACAAAATTAATAAAAATATTATTTCTTTGTGGTTCAGGTGTGTTTTTAAAATAATCATAAATAATTGATCCACTTGATGTATCAAAAATTCCTATATCAATTAGTTCAGCCGCTATATTTAGTGCATCTGTATCATGGATAACTGAATCTATAGCTTGAGCTGCATCTTTATCTATATGGAGTTCTTGTCCGTATAACTGGTTAAAATTATCAGTAATGTTTTTATTATTCTGAATAAAAGTAGAATCTCTATTTATTAAATTTTGTCTTTCTAACCATAAATCATTTGAAATTTTATGATGAAGACTTTGAATTTTAGTTTTTAAATCTGGCATTAGAGTAGTTGCTGCTAGAATTTTTTGTGTATCCGCTTCTAGACCTAATGATTCATTAATTGTTATAGATGAGGCATATTTTTTTATAGCTTCCATGGCAGCACTTTTATGATCCCACGGTCCTGCTACGTTGGCCATAGCAGCGCCAATAACACTGTTTCTGTTCCAAGGCTGAGTAGCTTTCTCAA
>NZ_JAMXXZ010000055.1:0-6456 GCF_024129285.1 Acinetobacter sp. S4397-1 | reverse complement strand
ATAAAGTGCCCCAAATAGAAGAATTACTACCTCACCGCTGGAAACCTGAACCCCGTTAAAACTTGGCGATGGCGTTCAGCGGATGCTTACGGTTAATTTTAAATTAAATTCTGAACAGCCACCAATCTCCTAGACAAATTTGGTCCATATATTAACGAGGTATGGCTCATGTTGAGCAGACCATTCGGTCGTTGAGTCAAGTCAAATCAAGATATCTTCTCAATTTACTCGGGCTTGGTGAGAAGAGGATCAATTATTTGTACGATAAAGTTTAGGTACAGGTTTACTCATTTACAAAATTAAATGCTGAATAAGCCCTAAAAACATTGGGCTGCACAACCAAGCTTATGAAAGTTAGGAAATTTAGTAATTTATGTTTATCCAATTCATTATAAGACTAAAGTTATAGAGTCTCTATTCCAACCGCAATTATGTGGTGCGGATAGATTGATTTATATACATCTCTTAAGTTTCTAATAACGTATAAGATTTTAATAAATTACAGAATTGGTCATACCAAATATTAAGTTAAGTTATCTTTCTTGTGTTTTTAGGTTACTATTACTAATATAATCGCTCTAAATGTCCATTTTATTCCTTAATTACCTAAATTGGTCATACCAGTTTGATTTATAAGTATAATGAACTGTTCAATCTAGTAGTTAAGCATTTCAAGGAGTAGACAATGCTTCAACAGTGGCAACAAATTTATGATCCCATGAGTAATATTTGGGTTTCGAGTGCTATTGCGCTAGTTCCAATTGTTTTCTTTTTTTTAGCGTTAGCTATTTTTCGCATGAAGGGTAGTGTAGCCGCGACAATTACTGTTTTTTTAGCCTTTCTGGTTTCATTATTTTTATATGAAATGCCAATCGAAATGGCATTGGCATCAATGGTATATGGCTTCTTCTACGGACTGTGGCCAATTGCATGGATTATTATCGGTGCGGTTTTTATATATAAGATTTCAGTGAAAACAGGACAGTTTGAGGTTATTCGTTCCTCTATTCTATCAATTACAGAAGATCAACGTCTGCAAATGTTATTAGTAGGATTTGCTTTTGGTACGTTTTTAGAAGGTGCAGCAGGTTTTGGTGCACCTGTGGCAATTACTGCGGCATTATTGGTAGGACTCGGTTTTAAGCCTTTGTATGCGGCTGGGCTATGTCTGATAGTAAACACTGCACCTGTTGCTTTCGGTGCAATGGGAATTCCGATCATTGTGGCTGGGCAGGTTTCAGGTGTTGATACCATGGAAATCAGTCAAATGGTGGGTCGTCAGTTACCCTTTATGGTGCCAATTGTATTGATATGGATCATGGCAATCATGGATGGTTGGCGTGGAGTTAAAGAAACTTGGCCTGCTATTTTAGTTGCAAGCTTATCTTTTGGTTTAGCACAATATTTAACATCAAATTTTGTTGGGCCTGAGTTACCCGATATTACTGCTGCAATTGCATCATTGATCAGTTTAACTATATTGCTTAAGTATTGGAAACCAAAACATATTTTTCGTTTTCAGGATAAAGATATACGGGTAGATGAAACTATTATCGAGCAAGCTCGTAAGCAATATAGTGTGGGACAGATAGCCAAAGCTTGGTCTCCATTTTTGATACTTACAGCAATGGTGACGGTCTGGAGCATCAAACCTTTTAAAGATTTATTTATTAAAGATGGTGCCCTAAGTGATTTTGTAATTTCAATTAAAGTGCCGTATCTGCATCAATTGATTCAAAAGCTGCCGCCTGTTGTGCCTGAAATTAAAGATTATGATGCGATTTATAAGTTCGATTGGTTATCGGCAACGGGTACAGCAATTATGTTGGCGGCATTACTCACGATTATTTATTTAAAAATGAAACCTAAAGCGGCAATTTCGACATTCTTTGAAACAGTGAATGAACTGAAAACACCAATTTATTCGATTGGTATGGTGCTAGCTTTTGCGTTCATTGCCAACTATTCAGGTCTGTCAGCGACACTTGCTTTGGCACTGGCACATACGGGTCAAGCTTTCACCTTTTTCTCACCATTCTTGGGTTGGGTCGGAGTGTTTCTTACAGGTTCAGATACTTCAGCTAATGCATTGTTCTCAGCGTTACAAGCAACTACAGCACAGCAAATCGGCGTGCCTGAAGTTTTATTAGTTGCTGCCAATACCAGTGGTGGAGTAACAGGTAAGATGATTTCCCCTCAATCGATTGCAATTGCTTGTGCGGCAGTGGGTTTGGTTGGTAAAGAATCTGATTTATTCAGATTTACAGTAAAGCACAGCATTATCTTTACGATCATGATTGGTATTATTGTGACCTTACAAGCTTATATTTTCCCGTGGATGATTCCGTAAACGGGTCAAGGAAAAGAATGAAAGTCTCTGACAAAGTAGTACAGCGTTTACGTCTATTGATTGAAAAAAATAATGTGCAAATCGGAGAGCGATTGCCTGCTGAACGCCAACTCTGTGAACAGTTGGGTGTGTCTCGTAGCTCTTTACGTGAGGCGATTCAACAGCTGATTGCCGCAGGAATTATTCAGAGCAAAGCGGGTGCAGGTACCTATTTAAAGCAGTTGCCTGCACATTGGTCACAGCATCAAATCGTTGAGCCATTATCCGGATTGATGGATCAAGATCCTGAATATCGTTTTGATGTACAAGAAGCTCGTATGGTGCTTGAAGGTGGTACAGCATGGTATGCGGCACAACGTGCTACCCCCAGTGATTTGATCAATATTCGTCAGTGTTTTGAGCAGATTAGCCATTTTCAGGCTTTAGGTGATGATGCTCATGCAGCAATAGCGGATGCAAAGTTTCATCTGGCGATTGCAGAAGCATCCCACAATCTAGTGTTGATCCAAATGATGCGTAGTTTGTTTGATTTATTACAAGACAATGTGATGTTGGGGCGACGTAAAGTTTACACCACACCACAACATTTTGAACAATTGTATGACCAACACTTTGAGGTGATGGACGCAATTGAACGTCAAGACTCAAAGGCTGCTCGTAAGGCAGCTTGTGGGCATATTGAATTTGTTGTTCAACGCGTACGTATGATCGATGAGGAAGAAGCACGTCGTCAACGTTCGAGTCGATTAAATAGGACATAAATTATGATTATTTCTTCTGCAAATGACTATCGTGAAGCTGCGAAACGTCGTTTACCACCATTTTTATTTGAATATATTGATGGTGGTGCCTATGCGGAATATACCTTAAAGCGTAATGTGGAGGATTTATCAAAAATCGCTTTACGTCAACGTGTGTTAAAGAACATGTCTGAGCTGAGCTTAGAAACGCAATTGTTTGGTGAGAATTTGGCATTGCCAGTGGCATTGTCACCTGTAGGCTTAACGGGTATGTATGCACGTCGCGGTGAAGTTCAAGCCGCTGTTGCCGCAGATAAAAAGGGCATTCCCTTTACCTTATCAACAGTTTCAGTTTGTCCGATTGAAGAAGTGGCACCTGCGATTCAACGTCCAATGTGGTTTCAACTGTATGTACTACGTGACCGTGGATTTATGAAAAATGCCTTGGAACGTGCTAAAGCAGCAGGCTGTTCTACCTTAGTATTCACAGTAGATATGCCCGTTCCAGGTGCGCGTTACCGTGATGCACATTCGGGGATGAGTGGTAAAAATGCTGCAATGCGCCGTTATATGCAATCATGTATGCATCCACACTGGGCTTGGAATGTCGGTTTATTAGGGCGTCCACATGATTTAGGTAACATTTCAAAATATCTAGGTAAGCCGACAGGTCTTGAAGATTATATCGGTTGGCTGGGCAATAACTTCGACCCTTCAATTTCTTGGAAAGATCTTGAGTGGATTCGTGATTATTGGGAGGGTCCTATGGTTATTAAAGGAATTTTAGATCCTGAAGATGCTAAGGATGCAGTACGTTTTGGAGCAGATGGAATTGTGGTCTCCAATCACGGTGGTCGCCAGCTTGACGGTGTGTTGTCTTCTGTTCGTGCACTTCCTTCAATTGCAAGTGCGGTTAAAGGTGACATTAAAATTTTAGCAGATTCAGGAATTCGTAACGGTCTTGATGTAGTACGTATGTTGGCTATGGGTGCAGATATTTGCATGCTTGGTCGTGCATTTGTATACGCACTTGGTGCTGCCGGCGGTGCTGGGGTAAGTAATTTACTAGATTTGATTGAGAAAGAAATGCGTGTAGCAATGACATTGACTGGTGCAAGAACCATTGCAGATATTACATCGGATTGTTTGGTTAAGTTAGAAAAAGAGTAAGCAATTTAATTACCCACTTTAGTAAATTCCTGCCAAACTTCCTTGGAAAAAAGAGATTCTTATCCGAATAATTTAGGTGAAAAGCTTCCTTTTAAAAAGGAGGCCTTAATAGTTTAGAAAGAATCTCGCCCAATCGTCACTTGAGCTGAATTTTAAAAGATACCTAGGTGAGAAAATTAAATTATTTGGGCATTTATAAAATAGAAGACTTAAAAATGATAAACATTCAATCCTCTTCTCAACAAACAATTCAAAAACTGATTGATGTTGTTGGTAAAAAAAATGTAATGACTGGCGAGAAAGATACTCGTTTGTATCGCCAAGGTCGCCGTTACGGTGCAGGGAATGTCTTAGCTGTCGTTATTCCTGGGACATTGGTAGAACAATGGAAAGTATTAAAAATAGCGGTTGACGATGGTTGTATCGTAATCATGCAAGCTGCGAATACAGGACTTACGGGTGGCTCAACCCCATTCGGCGATGATTACGACCGTCCAGTATTGTTGATGAGTACTCGTCGTCTAAGTGGTATTCAAGTAATCAATGAAGGTAAGCAAGTCATTTGTTTACCAGGTGCGACTTTGGATCGTTTAGAAAAAGAATTAGCAGTTTTTAATCGTGAACCTCATTCAGTCATTGGTTCATCTTGTATCGGCGCTTCAGTCTTAGGAGGCGTGTGTAATAACTCTGGTGGAGCATTGGTGCGTCGTGGACCTGCTTACACAGAACTTGCATTATATGCAAGGGTGAATGATCAAGGCTCGCTTGAATTAGTCAATCATTTAGGTGTTAATCTGGGGCATTCCCCTGAGGAAATCTTATCGAATTTGGAACAACGAAAATATCAAATTACCGACATCGAAAATGAGAGTCAGTGCTATGCATCAGACCATCGTTATATTAAAGATGTGGCGAAAGTTGATGAAAACACACCGGCACGTTTTAATGCTGATCCATCTCGTTTATTTGAAGCATCGGGTTCAGCGGGTAAAGTCTGTGTGTTTGCGGTACGTTTAGATACGTTTGAGAGAACTTCAAGTCAAGTGTTTTATGTGGGGAGTAATCGCCAAGAGGATTTAACCGAAATCCGTCGTTTTTTACTGAAGGATTTACCGCGTATCCCTATTGCTGGTGAGTATATTCATCGTGTTGCTTATGACATTGGTGCTGAATATGGTAAGGATACTTTTATGTTTATCGAGAAATTCGGTACAGCCAAAGTGCCTGCTGCATTTGCAATGAAAGATAAAATAGATGCTTATCTTGAAAAACTTAAAATGCGTGGTCTTTCTGATAAATTCTTGCAGTTGCTGACAAAGTTTCTACCTTCGCACTTGCCGAAGCGTATGAATGCATTTCGAAATTTATATGAACATCATTTGATACTACGTATTGAAGATCAAGATGTGGCTGCAGTAGAGGCATTTTTAGAAAGGTACTTTGATCATCACAAAACTGGTGATTATTTCCTTTGTGATGAAGATGAAGGGCGAAAAGCATTTTTACATCGTTTTGCGGTTGCAGGTGCTGCAATTCGTTATCGAGATACGCATCGATCAGAAGTCGAAGATATTGTTGCATTGGATATCGCACTTCGCCGGAATGATCGTGAATGGGTAGAAACCTTACCTAAAGAAATGGATGAGCAGATTTTACATAAATTGTATTACGGACATTTTTTATGTCATGTATTCCATCAAGATTACATTGTTAAAAAAAATGTTGATCCTTTAGCTATGGAACATGCAATGTGGCGTTTATTAGATAATCGTGGGGCTGAGTATCCAGCAGAGCATAATGTTGGACACTTATATGTAGCTAAGCCTGCATTGAAAAATCATTATAAAAAACTTGATCCAACAAATACTTTTAATGTCGGAATTGGGCAGACATCTAAGCTTAAATATTGGAAGTAATATGAATGATTTTTAATAGACTTCTTTCATAAGTCATTTTTTACTCAGCTCCAAGTTATAGATTCCCGCAATTAAATTGAATCTTAATCCTAGTCTTTTGCCTCGATTGCGATATCGCTCAGCAAGAATTTTGAAGGTTTTCAAACTGCCAAATACATGCTCAATCCCAATTCTTCTTTTATTGATCTCCTGATTATAGATTTTTAGTTCAGGATCCAGTTTACAGCGCTTCTTTGCTTTTAATGGCAACAAGCTATTTGGATACACTGTATAAATTCCC
>NZ_JAMXXZ010000054.1:0-6634 GCF_024129285.1 Acinetobacter sp. S4397-1 | reverse complement strand
GTGCATTTTGTGCTCAAGGGTGAGCTTTTAAATTATTGATAAATAAAAATTTTTTAAAAGACGTTTCGTATAAGCTCTATTATGTTAAATAGAAGTAAAGTTGGTGGAAAATTCTATTTTCTAACCTCCAAATAAAGATTTTATATTAAGTGTGTTACTTTTTAGTAATTTTCACTTTAATAACTTGTTTTTATTATATTTAGCATTAGATTTAGAAGGCAATTAAAACTAATTTTCTTCAAATAGGATAGTATTAATAAATGGTTAAAATTGAAATTAGAACATCGGATACAGGTTCATTTTTTGATCTTGAGGGGGATGTAACTATTGGGTTAACTAATGAGCAATATCAAAATTTGATATTAGTTGATGGTAAGCCTAATAAAATTAATGGTTATTTCCTCAAATATGAAAAACTGAGATGTGTTATTTCAGATGCTGATGCTGAAAAATTGATAAAATTAGGTGCAAAAGTTGAAAAATATTTAGATTAATTTTAAGAAATCTAAAATTAACATAATACACGTTATACGAAAGGCCCTATTTACGGGCCTTTTAATCATTTAACTAACATAAAGTCTCTTATACGAAATTCAGTTCAATAGGTGAAAACCTCAGTATTTCTGATAGGCTGGCGCACCAAGTCAGCCCTGAACTGCTGCATCAGCTCTTTAGTTAGTGGACGTTGCTGCTGGATCTGCATAATCAAGAGCTGTAAAAACTGTCCGTGACTAAATACAGCCAAATTCTTTTCAGCATAGTGCCCGGCCACGGCCTTTAACTTGTCATGAAACGCCTGCACCCGCAGATAAAGATCCTCGAAAGACTCAGCATCATCAGCATCCCGATGCTGGCAATCCATTTTATCCCAGTACACATTCACCCATGCTTTACGGTCATTCAAATTGGTATTGGCACACTTTCGCTCAGACAAATAGCTGAACTCATGCAAATGCTCATCAACTTCAAAATTCAACTTATATTTTTCCAGAATCGGTGCTGCGGTTTGTTGCGTCCGCAAATACTTGGACACCATCACATGATCAATTTTAGGCAGCATAGAGCATAAATTTTGAGCCTGAATATGGCCATGCTCACTTAAAGCGATTGAAGCATGTGACAGTGTTTTTCCATTGATATTGGCTTCACTTTCAGCATGGCGGATCAAAAAAATACTCATATTTTTCCCTTTCATTGAAGCATTGAGAATAATCATAGACTCACCCGATGCTTTAGATTTTGGCTTTAGCCTGAATCTAAAGTCGGGTCACTTTGTGCCAAAAGGCATTCGTAAAATAATGCAAGAAACAACACAAAGTACCGCAAAAAATCAGCTCTGTTTTAGCCCATTTTTCTAGGCAGCAATGTTTTCAAAATGTAATCAAAAAACGTTTTTTCTTACATAGACTTATTGCTCAAATGTACACATTTGCAAACATTTCATTTTCTCAAAATACTAAAACTTTGCAGGCTTGTTTTCCCCTTCATTTAGAGAAGGAGCTGTGACAAAATTTTCAATATAAAACAAAATATTAGTGTCTGTTTTGTGACATTTGGTGACGTTTTAAAAATTGCTAATCAACTCGATATAGCCCTGTTTTTAAATAAAAAACTGTCGTTTTTTGGCATCCTAACTAGGTGCGTATGGTGTATCCCTAAAAATCGTCAAAAATCCATCTTCAATTTTCAGCTGAATTTAGGACAAAAAACAGAAAAAAGGGCGTATATATCAATTCACTACTGATTTACTATCAAAAGTATATCAATTGGGTATCAAAATCAGTATTTCACTACTAAAAATATATCAATTTGCAATCAATTAACTAACAATTTACTATCAAAATAATAAATCCAATTGGAAATGTCTAAACGTGCTGCCTAAAATCAAATCTAAAGCCTTTATCCGCCTGTTGCCCCAAATTTTTGAACTTCGAGAACAGGGGTATTCATATGAAGAAGTGACTGCAATTTTAGAAAAACAACATGGACTCATCCTGAGTGTTAAACAATTTTCGGTTTATCTGGCACGTTATAAAAATACCAATGCCAAAAAATCAGCAAAGCAAATCGCTGGATCAGCATCGACACCCTTACTCGATCAACAATATGCACAGCTTCCAGTCAACTCAGGCACTCAAATGAGCGACTATGCGTTTGGATCACCTGAATACAAAGCGAAAATTCAAAAGGAAACGGAAGAATTATTTAGATCAAGTCAAAAAATAGGGTTAAAACGGCCATGAAATGCAATCAGAGGCCGTATAAGACTCTCTTTTGAAAATACGAAGGTTTTCTAGTAGAAATTTTTTAAAGTGCTTAAAACGCAAAATAGAAGCAAATACAGCTATTTTTAAATAGAGTAAGAGAAATAGAATAATCCCCTTGAATAGAGTTATTTTTTTCTAAAAAATAATAGCTAAAATATTTAATATCAATAACTTATTATTTAAAATAGACATTTTCCTATATGGTTTTTGACTTAAACAGACAAATTCCGATATCAAATAAATTATTAATAACTGTACCGAATTGAATGTAATTCTAGTGATTTCTCGTTCTTTTTGATCAAAAACTCATATCAAAGAAGTTGACAGACAGATATACGATCATTAAGACAGACATTTTCCGATATGAATAATTTAGTTCAACAGACAAATTCCGATACATCAAAATTCTTATAGAGCGAGTGTCTACGAGCGAACCACTAAAATTCGCGGCTCGACTTTCTGAAAAACTGCTTTTTAGGCTGTGAAGCCTAAATAAGCGTAAATCACATGCAGAAAATTGAGCCTAGATCGAGCGTAGCGAGTAAAAAGCTTATGAGCGAAGCGAATTCCGAGTTGCTTTTGATCTTGCTTTTGCTTTTTCTTAAATTCACGGGATATTAACCTAAAAATTGCCCCGCCGAATCGAGCGAAAGCGAGATTCAATAGAGTTTGAGCGAAGCGAAAACCAAGGGCAATTTTTCCTTGCCTGGGCTTTTAATTATTTTAAAGTTTTTAAATGCTTTTAGACACGCTGAAATCCTTTATTTAAAAGGTTTCCAAGGTTGATAAGACTACAATTTCTTTGTCATAAGACTACAATTTCTTTGTCATAAGACTACAATTTCTTTGTCATAAGACTACAATTTCTTTGCATTTGATTACATCAAATGCTAATGTAGTCTTAATAACACTTATAACCTATGCAGTCTTATGAAAAATGACTTAGTAGTAAAAGATAATGCCTTAATTAATGCCAGTTATAATCTTGAAGTAACCGAGCAACGGCTTATCCTTTTATCAATAATAAGAGCAAGAGAAACAGGCCAAGGAATCTCATCCGACAGTAAATTAGAAATTCATGCTTCCGATTATGCTTCTCGCTTTGATGTCACCAAAGAAGCTGCGTATAACGCTCTAAAAAATGCAGTTAATAATCTTTTTGAAAGAAAGTTCTCTTTTAAGGAAATTCATAAAGATACAAACAAAGAAATTGTAGTCAAATCCCGCTGGGTTAGCCGAATTGCATATGTTGATGACCTTGCTACATTAGAAGTTACCTTTGCACCAGATGTTGTTCCTCTTATTACAAGATTGGAAAAGCACTTTACGAGCTATCAACTTAAACAGGTTGCCCAACTAACTAGCAAATATGCTATTCGTCTATATGAGTTTCTAATTGCTTGGAGAAACGTAGGAAAAACACCTGTTATTTCTTTATCAGAGTTCAGAGAAAAATTAGGACTTGATATTAATGAATATCAAAAAATGGTTAATTTTAAAAGTCGTGTTTTAGAACCAGCCATAAAGCAAATCAATGAGCTAACTGATATACATGTAAAATACGAACAGTACAAAACAGGAAGGTCTATCTCAGGCTTATCATTCACTTTTAAGCATAAAAAAATTGATTCTATACCTTCAGAAAGAGATCCAAATACGGTAGATCTCTTTACCCAAATGACTGATGCACAACGTCATATGTTTGCAAATAAGCTTTCAGAGCTACCAGAAATGGGGCGGTATTCCCAAGGAACTGAAAGCTATCCGCAATTTGCTATTCGTATTGCTGAGATGCTGCAAAACCCTGATCGAATAAAAGAACTATACCCGTACCTAAAAAAAGTGGGATATATGCCATCAAGTAAAAAGGATGTAGTAAATGGCTAAGTTATCGCTAAGTGAAGTATCTAATCGCTTTAACGTCAGTCGCTCTACGTTATATAGGGCCATAAAAGAAGGACGTATATCTCGAAGCGCTGATGGACTTTTTGATATTGCAGAAGTCATCCGATGCTTTGGAGAGCCGATCAAAAAGCATGAACAAAAACAAGAAGTGAGTCACTCTAAGGATGATGCTGATTTACGCCAGCTTGTTGATTTTATGAAAAAGGAAATTGAGTCATACAAAGATCGGGAAAAACGCTATTTAGATCAAATAGACCGCTTTCAACTACTATTAGGGCATAAAGAGTCTGAAGAAAAAATGTCTCATGATGCACCAGTGACACATACTAATGATGCACCATGCGACAACAGTAGTGAAGCACATGAAACTATTGATAATAATAAATATAGTGAAATTCATACATCTCATGAAACACCGATGATACACCCTAATGAAACACCACAACACGTATCAAAGACACACTATGAGACAAAGAAAAAACGAGGCTTATTTGGCAGGGTACTGAATGCGGTATTCAATGAAGACTAAGCTCTCCAAGGAGCATTGCGTATGAAAAAACTGAAAGAGATCCTACAAGGAGTTGCCTTTTTGCTGATTGGCATTCCGATTATGATCATGGCGAGTATTTCAGATCAACGAGCCTTTAAAAAGGAGCGAGAACAACGTGAAAAAGTCCAAAAGCAAAACAGATGATTGTTCAGTAAAGTTTATCAATGAAAATCAAAATTGAGTATAAAACAGGCATATTGTGTGAATGATCCACTAAAAAGCCCAGTTTGTACAAACTGGGCTTTTTAGTGGATCTCAATATCTTGATTTAATTCAATTTCATGAGCGCATTTCGTATAAGGTGTATTATGTTAATTTTAGAGGAAATTAAAACTATGAGAAAAGAGTTAAAAGAAATATTTATTCATGGATGTAATGAGAAAATTGAAAAAAAAGGAGATAATGTTGGTTTATCTTTCTATGCTTTTTTTAAGAATAAAAACGATAATCCTGAGCTTTTAATGGAAGCAGCTAATTGGTGGATCATGCAACATAAACTAGATCATTTTGAAAAAGCCGTAAAAATTAAAGCACTTGTTTTAAGTGAGTCGTAGTCTAAATTAAAGAGTAGAAGTGAATGGATTTAAAAACTTTTGAATTATTAGCTCGATATAACGTCTGGTCTACTCACAAATTAAATCAGGCTTTGAAGAATGTTTCTAATGATGATTTTAATGCTAATTGTGGACTTTATTTCAAAAGTATCGCTGGAACTTTAAATCATTTGCTTGTTGGTGAACACTATCTGTGGTTTCCTCGTTTTTTAGCGAAACCTTCACCTGTACTCAAATTAAATACCATTATAGAAAATGATAAAGACAAGCTGATCTCTCAGCTAGAGGACAAGGCTCATAACTGGATAGGTTTTTTAAAAGATGTTGATGTAGAAAAATTTAAATATGATTTACAGTACAAAACATCTACAGGTAAAGATATGAAGTTGCCTTATGCAGCCACTCTATTGCATGTTTTTAATCATGGGACTCATCACAGAGGACAAATCACAGCAGCTCTAACTTCAATGGGATATCTTTGTCCTGAGATCGACTTGGTCTACATGCTAATTGAAGAAAATAAGCCTACTTAACATAATGGCTGTTATACGAAATTGGTGGATGTTCGTATAGATTACTTGCATATTGTATTCGATCGAATACAATATGATGAGAAGAGAAGGAATCCTCATGATTGAAATTAAACGTCTTCCAGAATTTGATGAATGGTTGGATGGCATTAAAGACAATATGACCCGTATCCGCCTGAATCGTCGATTAGATAAGGTTCAACGTGGAAACTGGGGAGATATTAAACCTCTCCAAGATGGCGTTTGGGAAATGAGAGAATTCTTCGGTTCTGGATGGAGGATGTATTACATCCAACATGGTGACGTTGTGATTGTAATGCTTGGTGGTGGAGATAAATCAACTCAACAACAAGATATAGATCGTGCAGTCAAATTATCGAAGACATTGGAGGATTAAAATGGTTAAAGTCGCTGATTTACCAAGTTTTGATATGGCTGAGTCGCTCAAAACTGAAGAAGACATTGTGATGTATCTCAATATGGTTCTTGAAGAGAATGATCCAGCTGAATTAGCCCATGCACTTGGCGTTATTGCTAAAGCTCGTGGCATGACTCAAATCGCTAAAGAAGCAGGGATTGGACGTGAAGCACTCTACAAAGCCCTACGCCAGGATTCAGCACCACGTTTTGATACGATTAATCGTGTTGTGAATGCTTTAGGCCTAAAACTCACAGTACAACACGCCTAAAACTTTAAAAAATATAGTAAAAAAGGGAGCTAAAGGCTCCCTTTTTGGTGTTATTCCCAAGTAGAAATGTCCTACCTTAAAACCAAATAGAAATGTCCTATACAGACATTTCCAAGTCAAGCACAGGATTCAGATTTCG
>NZ_JAMXXZ010000053.1:0-7070 GCF_024129285.1 Acinetobacter sp. S4397-1 | reverse complement strand
AGTGCGTGCCATTGAAAATGTAGAAATAAAAATAACTCAAAGGAGGATTTTAAGTATTTAAAACCAATTCTTCAAATGAGAACACGCCCTAGCATATCACAGTGCCGATATAAAAAATGCCAGCCTAAAGCCAGCATTTTTAATTATTACAAAGAAAGATAGTTAAGACGCCACAGCTTTCCGGGCAATCATCGGACAGTTTTTATAGCGTGCTGCTTGAACAATGGCTTCCTGTTCACCCAATAGTCGTGCCGTTTCAGTACGTTTGGTATTGGAAGATTGCCCCATATTGACGGATACGCTTGGACCAATGCCCCAGCCACCCCGACTGCCCCAGCCGCCACCTAAGCCTACTCCCACCCCGACTCCAGTACGTTTAGGTGCTTCCACACCATTATTAATATACTGCTGAATCCGGTTATATTCGCTCTGTAACTGCTGACAGCTAAGTGCCTGATAATGGGTCGGTGAGACATAGGTCGGCTTGATGGTACTTGCACAGGCATTTAGCAGCACCAACATGCCAAGGCCCAGACTTAGTTTCACAAGTTTCATAGTTAGCTCGATCTTAATTCTGCTCAATCTCATTGAACAATGATTGATAGGCCTGAGTCAATTTATGATCAGTAGCGAGATGAATCAATGGCTGATTTTTTTGATGGGATTCTTTCATCATAATAGAAGGTGGCAACATACTGTTCAGTACAGGCAGTCCCTCATCTTTGAGCTGCTGCACGACTTCGCGTGGCAGTTTTGCCTGCGCCTGAAACTGATTGACCACAATCCCTTCAATTTCCAGACCGGCATTATGATCATCCTGAGTTTCGATGACATTTTCAATTAAAGTATGCAGAGCACGCTTGGAAAATACATCGCAGTCAAACGGAATCAGAACCCGATCTGCTGCAATCAGGGCAGACAGGGTAAAGAAGTTAAAAGCTGGCGGCGTATCAATAAAGACCCGATCATACTGACCGGCCAGAGTCTGCAGAGCATCACGTAGCTTGTAGATTTTATGTTTAGCTTCCAGTCCATGCGCCAAAGCACCCAAATTCGGGCTGGCGGGAATGACCTCCAGATGCTTGAAAGGCGATTGATGCACATAACTTTCCAGCCCTTTGGCGCGGGTCTTTAAAATAGAGCCTATCGCATTGCCAAGCAGTCCCTTGCTTTGCTGCTGACCGAGTACATCTGCAAAAAAGTTCTCAATATTGGGTTCTAATGCAGGTTTATCATGTGAATAGGTGGCATCATCGCCCAGTAAATATTGACTGGAGTTGGCTTGGGGGTCCAGATCAATCAGCAGTGTTTTCAGCCCCTGGTGCGCACTGATTGCAGCCAGATTCACTGCAATACTGGACTTGCCCACCCCACCTTTTTGATTAAATATCACACGTGTACGCATAAGAATCCCCTTTTCATTTTTGTATTTATTTCACTGAGATGACATTGCGGTTAGTTAATTCATTTTTTAACCAAACGTTGGTTTGCTAATGACCAACCCGATAATCGCAAGCAAAGAAACCACCGCAATGAGTAGACCTGCCCGACGTTGCACCAACAAGATTGAATCATCTTTTTTATACGCTTTCCCCAAAGATGAAAGCAAAACTAGAAACAGAACAATTTTGGCATAGAACCAGGGCTGCACATCAAAGTCTTTAAGGACCAGCGCAATTACGCCTGTTATCGCAATGATAGTCATGGACAAATGCTGTAAGGCCACTAAAAATTTCTGTGCCACTGGATTAGGTAAATTTCCCTGTGTACCCACAAACAAGGTGAACGCACGTACAAGGATGGCCACTAGGGCCACGCCTGCAACAGACATATGAATTATTTTAACTAAAAGTTGAGTGTCCATAATACGCTCTTAGTGTTTGGGTGCATGTGCACAGGCTGGGCTGGAGGTATCTTGTTCTTTCCATTCCTCAGGTAGAAAAGCATGGATGGCTAAAGCATGGATCTTGTCTTTAGCCAACAAGTCTCCCGCTGCAGCATAGACTTTCTGATGACGCTGTACCGCACGCAGGCCAGCAAAAGCTTCACTGACAATAACTGCCTTAAAATGCGATTCTTTACCTGGAAAATACCCCCCATGACCCGAAGATTCATTGACGACTTCCAGATAACTTGGTGACAATTGTGCCAAACGGTCTTTCAGTTGTTGTTCTAAGCTCATGGCCTGACTCCCATTGATAATCTGTGTCCAGTATACCTTGTTCTCTACTCTATTTCGGTGAACGATTTACCTCTAATCATTTGATTGTGGCCAATTTTCATTAAAACCAGCATAACTTTTGTACACCCATCTGCTTACAGCCCCAATATTGCTTTTATTTTATGCAATTGATACAAGATTTTTCATAAAGTGATTGACCCTGATTTTTCATGCTGTATTATACACGGCATGCGGGAATAGCTCAGTTGGTAGAGCACAACCTTGCCAAGGTTGGGGTCGGGAGTTCGAGCCTCCTTTCCCGCTCCAAATTCTTTTTTGTTCATTTTTTTGTAGTAAAAAACTGATCGCCTATGCGGGAATAGCTCAGTTGGTAGAGCACAACCTTGCCAAGGTTGGGGTCGCGAGTTCGAGTCTCGTTTCCCGCTCCAGATTTAAAAAGCCCTGATCGAAAGATTGGGGCTTTTTTGTTGTTGATTTTAAATAATATTTTTTCTTTCAGTCTATAAAGCTATTAGCTTTAAAGCGAATAAAAAGTTAAGTTAGATCAGTTAAGGGGGTGCTTACGTGACCAAAACGTGCCCTATCACTATCAACTATAGATCAACATGTTTAGGTTTTTTGCATGAATTCTACTAAATATGAGCTGAGTAATTTTTAAAAAACCTTACGCACTTCCTTATGCCTTTCATTAAAGCTTTTTAAGCTCTCATAAAAAATGGTGACCAAATTTGGTCACCAAAAATATACAATAAAAACAATATATTAATTAGAAATTTATTAAATTACATGACGCTTTTTATTAGCAAAATTATTCATCTGGCTTGAACTTTAATAAATCACCAACGTCTACATTTAACAATGCACACAATTTTTCTAATGTTTCAAAATCAACACGAGTTGATTGACCATTATAGAGCTTATGTAAAGTGGTCTTACTCATTCCTGTTGCCCTAGCTACGTCTGCTACTTTCATTCTTCGTTCTGCTAAAAGTACAGGCAAGTTACAAACTATCATTAATTACCACCATTGTGTAATAAAGTACTTGCATGATGTATTAAATGCATTTATTATCGCATTGTGGTATTAAATAACATCATTGTGATACTTTATAAAAGGATACAAATATGAGTCTTACTTATATTACTACAAAAGAATTGGCAGAACGAATCCATTATAACGAACGTACCATTCGTAATCAGTTAAAGGATAGCGTTCTAATCGAAGGCATTCATTACATCCGTCCTTTTGGTGGACGCAAAATTTTATATGTCTGGGAGCGTATCGAAGAAGATATGACGAGAACCACTTTAGGTTCGCTACACAGCCTACAACTTCAGTAAGGAGAACATAATTATGGCTGCTATTCGCACTAGATACGGTAAGTTATGTGTCGATTTTCGATACTTAAACATCCGTTGCCGTGAAACAACAGCTCTTGAAGACAATGCTCAAAATCGAAAAAAGCTTGAAAAAGCGATTGAACGAATGGAGGCAGAAATCTTATTGGGTATTTTTGACTATGCTAAATACTTTCCAAAAAGTTCTCGTTTGAAAGAAATCAAAAATGCAGAAAACAGAGTAAATGAAATCAGCTCAAAAACACCTCTATTTTCTAAGTTCTGTGAAATTTGGTTCACTGATAAAGAAATAGAATGGCGTACAAGCTATAAGGAGAAAATTCAAATTGTGATCAAAAAGTACTTAATCCCTTTTTTTGGCACAATTCCGGTTATTAATATCAAAAAGTCAGACATCCTTGGATTCCGTTCATCCCTCGCCAAAGTGACTCACGGGAAAAACCAAGAATGCCTTTCACCATCAAGAATCAACCAGATTATGATAGCACTTCGTATGATACTCGATAGTGCTGCCGAACGATATGACTTTGATAGCCCTTATAAGAATATCAAGAACTTAAAGCAAGGAAAAATTGAAGTCACACCTTTTTCATTAAAGGAAGTCCATGCAATTTTAGCCACAGTTCGTGATGATTTTAAGCCCTATTACACTGTTCGATTTTTTACGGGTATGCGTACCAGTGAAATCGATGGTCTGCAATGGAAAAATGTGGACTTGCAACGTCGTGAAATCCATATCAGAGAAGCATTAGTGAATGGTATTTTGGGTGGAACCAAAACTTATGGTTCTGACCGTACCATCCAAATGAGTGATCGGGTTTATCAGGCCTTTCTCCAACAGAAAAGCTTAAATAATGGCAAATCAGAGTTTGTTTTCTGCAATCGTGATGGTGGACCTCTCGATTATCGTTTGGTGAATAAACGTGTCTGGCATCCGATCTTGCGCCTTCTAGGATTGAAGCCTAGAAGAGCCTATCAAACACGTCATACAGCAGCAACTCTTTGGCTGTCGGCAGGCGAGAACCCGGAATGGATTGCTCGCCAGCTGGGACATTCAACGACTGAAATGCTATTCCGGGTCTATAGCCGTTACATCTCCAATGTTACGCGCCGCGATGGTAGTGCTTTTGAAGCCATGCTGGAGAGACTCAATACAGAGGAGCTTGCCCATGAACAGTAAAGCTTTCTTTGGCGGCGTAGTCGTTAGCCCAGAAGCAGATATGGTCGCTCGTGAATTAATCCATGAGCTACACATTCCCAAACTGCATAATCTGGCCTTTTTGCTGGAAATCAATAAATGCTTCGATGATCACCAAGCATTGAGACTCTGGCTGCAGCGAATGCTGGATGAAGGGCAAGCCCATTACGATGACTTGGCCCAACAGGCCCGTCTCCGCTTAATGAGTCTCGCTCACTAATACAACCAACATAGAAGGTCATCCAATCGATGACCTTAACCCCTTTATACCTATAAAAAGGTGAACACATGCATAAAGATATTTCAATTTGGATGCCACTCTATATTGGCGACCTACAGGCGAAATTTGCACGAATGACAGCAGAACAAATTGGCGCGGCACTGCTGTTAATGATGGATTTCTGGAAAAATGGAGCTATTCCTCATGATTTAGCAACGGTATGCAGCATCACGAAATTACCGCAGCATACCAAGGCTAAAACTTTGTTGAATACGCTGACAGCATTAGAATTATTTGAAGTCGAATCTGAACAAATTCTTTCAAGTTTTTTAACCAGTTTAAAAAGCCAGGCATTGCAAAATCAGCAAATGAAATCTGATAAAGCTAAAAATGCAGCTCAAGCACGTTGGGGGAAATCCGCAAGTAATGCTCAAGCATCAGCCAAGCAACGAAAAGTAAATGCTCAAGCAGCTCCTGAGAAGAACCCGAGTATTACTCAAGTCATGCTTGAACCATGCCCTTCATCTTCATCTTCATCTTCATCTTCATCTTCATCTTCATCTTCAAATTTTGAAGAAAAAAATGAGGATTTTTTAGAAAATTCCAAATGGATTTAGGAGAGTGATCATGAATACCATGCTTAAAACGCTCCAGTTTCGCACAGAAACAACGGAAACACTTTGCCCTACCCATCATATACCCCTGATGGAAATCGCTGGTCACAAGCTATGTAAATTGTGTGCCAAAGAAATCGTCCATCACTCACATGCAGCCTATGCAGATGAGTTGCAACAGCGATTGCTACAACAGAAAATCAAAAACTCAGGGCTCAATAAACGCTACCTGGATCGTGGCTTCAAGAATTATGTAGTTGCATGCCCTGCACAAGACAATACCATCAAACTATGTCAGGCCTTTGCACAGCAGATTATTTCTGACCACAACCCGAACATGTTGATGATTGGTACACCGGGTACAGGTAAAACCCATCTGAGTGCATCAATTATTCGCAACATTCTGCATAATAGTACAAAATCTGCACGCTACTATACCAGTGCAGAAATCGCTCAAAAAATGATGGATACCTGGTCAGATGCTTCACGCTCTGAGAAAGAAGTTATCGAGCATTTCTCCAGTTTTGACTTATTGGTGATTGATGAATATGGCCTGCATGACCGGCATGAAAAACGCTTGGAGATGGTGCATAAGGTCTTATATAGTCGTTATGACAATATGAAATCTACCCTGCTGATTTCCAATTTCACAGTCCAAAATATGCAGCGGGATTTAGGTGTCCGATTATGGTCACGATTACATGAAAACAATTTGATTGTCGTACCGTGTTATTGGGATGATCGACGAATAAGCGGATAGCCAAACTCTTTACTCAAGCCAATTATCTTCCGAGATAATTGGCTTTCTTTCTAAAGATTCAGAACATCTAACCCAGTAGATAACTCTCGGTTTCCACAATCAATATCCTATTAAGTTTGAATGGCTTTGTTGCATAAACATTCAGATTAAGAAATCATTGGCTTAAAATTGGTTCACAGCTATATATCTTAGATACCATTATCTTGGATTATTTACTAACAATATGTTTTGCATTAGATCTTTTTCATAAATCAAAAAACGATCTACTTTTTTTGCTGCTTATTTGTACCAAAGAATTTTCAATATTCCTGCATAATCTGCGGATGAAATACATCGATTCAAAGAAGCTTTCTGAAACACAGTTCAAGCGATACACCGGCATCTCATTGTCAACCTTTGATTTAATGTTTGAGCAATTGAAGACGCATGTTCCTGCCAAAGGCAGACCGCCCAAGTTAAGCCTGGAAGACCAGATTCTGCTCTGTCTAAGATTGGCGGCAATACCGAACCTTATTTTCACGTTGCGACGAGTTACAGGGTTTCAGAGCCCACTGCTTCAAGAATCGTACGTCATGTAGAGGACTGCTTAATCAAGTCTAATTTATTTAATTTACCCAAGCATTTGCCTCAAGGCGAAGGCATTGACTGGAATGTGGTAATTGTAGATGCCACAGAAATTCCAATCCAAAGGCCTAAAAAAACAGAAGAAAAGCTATAGCGGCAAGAAAAAGACCCAC
>NZ_JAMXXZ010000052.1:0-7549 GCF_024129285.1 Acinetobacter sp. S4397-1 | reverse complement strand
TTTTAGGTTTTAGATCGCACTCTTTAATCCAGTGTTTGTACACCACCACCATTTACAAATAAGGTTTGGCCAGAAACCCATGATGAAAGAGGTGAGGCAAAGAATAATACAGCTCTCGCGATATCTTCTGGCTCACCTAATCGTTGTAATGGGGTATGGGAAAGCATTCTTTTTTCAATGTCAGGTTGCAGTACTTTTTCTAATGCTGCGGTACGAATCGCTCCAGGCCCTACCGCATTAATACGTATATTCGGACCAAAATCATGGGCTAAATTAGCGACCATATGGTTTAAAGCAGCTTTTGATGATGCATATCCGCTCATAGCAGGGCTTTTGTTAATTGAACTCATAGAGCTGATATTTATTATTGAACCATAGCCAGCTTTATTCATATGCGGTGCGACGAGTTGACACAATCGCCAAGCAGCAAACACATTAAGCTGAAAATCACGCTCTATAGTATCTACGCTAATTTGATCAGGAGATTCACGGCCACCGCCGCCGCCTCCCGCATTGTTCACCAAGATGTGAATATGACCAAAGGTTTCGATTGTTTTATTCACTGCATTGACCAATTGATCATCTTGCAGAATATTACATGCAACATATTGTATGTTGCGTCCGGTCAGCTGCTTGATTTCTTCTGCTGTATGTTTAGCTGCTTCTAAATTTAAATCGGCAATCATAACGTCCGAGCCTGCTTGTGCAAGAATGAGAGCGCTGGCTTTCCCAATACCTGCTGCACCGCCTGTTACAAGTGCTATTTTATTCGTCAGTGATAATAAACTTTGTGGCATCATTTTGATTTATTCCCATATGTATATTAAGACTCGAAATATTTAATTCTTCTACGGCAGAGTTTTATTTTGAGTTCAAAATCCTAAATCTACCGCATCATTTTGAATTGCAGGTATTTACAATTTTCCCTTGTTCAACTGAATTGATAAAGCTTCCAATCAGGAGTTCACTTTGTCTTAAAGAGTCACGATGATCTCCATTTTTGATTAGGTGAAAGGAAATAGGTCTTTGCTTCTTACATACTTGCTGATAGTAAGCATAAGTACCACGGTAATCTACCAGCTGATCTTTATCACCTTGTACAATGAGCGTTGGCACAATAGGTGTCATATTCTCAATAGACTGTTTTTTTAAATAATTTGTCAAAGGTGCCAAATTTACATTTGGTTTAAAAACTGTTTGAGGTGCTGCCTTTAGCTCAGATTGTAATTCTGACAAACAGCGATTACGTGCATAATTTAGAACTTTAGTCATGTCTGAGCTAACTAAATTTGCTGGAGCCAGGCTAGGATCTGCGGCTTCTGCTCCCAAAAGCACAATTGGAAAAAATGCGGCCACACCGGTTTCAATTGGAGTATGGGTTGTTACGTATTCAGCGATTCCTTGGTATTGATAGCCACCTGGTGCGAGTGCAATGGCACCTTTTAAATTGAGCTCAGGTGCATCTTTTCGGCCATCAGTAGCCACCTTAAGGGAAGCTGCACCTCCTTGACTATGACCCATAACATACCAGTCTTTACTAAATTTATAAGGTTTTAAAAGGTGGGCTGCCCGGACAGCATCAACGACAGTGTATAACTGACTTTGTGCATTCATATAGGGATGTCCACCGGGGGTACCTAAACCCTGATAATCAGGGGCGACGACTGCATATCCGCGAGCAAGCCAGGCATTTAGTGCTTTAGCAGCAATTTGTTGATAAGGATGAACTGGACCGTCGGCATAATCTCCTGAAGGCGCACAAGTGTCTGCTACACCAGTTGTGCCATGAGCCCAAGCAAGAACAGGCCAACCTCCTTGGGGTACTTTACCTTTAGGGAGTAAGAGATATCCTGAAGTTACAATTGGTTCAGACTGTACTCCACGACTACGGTAAGTGATCAAGAACCGCTGTGAAGCATTGGTAAATAGATCGATATTCTCTTCTTTTATCGATAGGATTGTTCCTGGTGTTCTACTGGAGATATTCGACGTTTGGACTTTATCATTATTGGGAAAGACAGGAGAGGCTATTGCATATGTGGAGTTGAAGCAAAGGCAGCTTACGACCAATTTTAGAATGGGATATTTAATTTTCATTACTGGTACCATCTTTATAATGTCATTCTTAATGTATCAGCTTTATCCTGCTTTCTAAATAAAGTATTAAAAATTCGGTATGAACCTAAGTTTTATAGTGATACTTGAAGCTTCTTTTATTATGTCACTTTCACAAAGATTATAAAGTTTTCCTAAAATTAACCTAATACACGTTATATGAAGCTTAAAAATTAAGTCTACGAACTTGATTTTTATGTATTTTTTAAGTTTAAAGCCTAGGTTGTGGTCTAGGCTTTTCTATTTTGTATAACAGCCATTATATTAAATGGATGATAATTATATGTAACCTTATATATTTTCTTATATTTTTTACTTTCCATTTTAAGGTTACAAGAAAAAGCAATCATGTTGATGTGAATCATATATCTGTGAAGTCATATTAGATATTACACCCTATTGTCATATCACTTATCTAAGATATTAGCTTCTTTTCTATGGATAAAGCAAATGCTGAAAAAATTAAAGGGCAGTTTTAAGCCAACATATTTTCTGCCAATTTTACTCCTACTCACTGCCTGCAATGATTCAAATGATGATCAGTCTATAACTCCACCTGATAACTCCAAAGAACCATTAATACGTTGTGCACCATAAAAGTAAAAAGGGAAATACTGTGATTAATCGTCGTCAATTTTTAGTAAATACGCTTAAGACAAGTTTTGGTGCTGCTGCCTTATCTACATTTCCAGCCAGTATCCAAAAAGCATTAGCTATTCCTGCAAATAATAAAACAGGAACAATCCAGGATGTTGAGCATGTCGTTATTTTAATGCAAGAAAACCGCTCATTTGACCATTATTTTGGAACATTAAAAGGGGTTCGCGGTTTTGCAGATCGTTTCACTATTCCTTTACAAAATGGGCGTAATGTTTGGCAACAACAACGTCGTGATGGTTCATTATTAACGCCCTTTCATTTAGATGGATCAATGAATAATGCGCAACGCGCACCTGGTACGAATCATACTTGGATAGATAGCCAAAAAGCTTGGGACAATGGCCGAATGACCAATTGGCCAACGTATAAAACTGATTATGCAATGGGTTATTTTAAAGAACAGGAAATCCCTTATCAGTTTGCTTTAGCTAATGCCTTTACCATTTGTGATGCATATCATTGTTCGATGCATACAGGTACAGATGCCAATCGTTCATTTCATTTAACAGGTACTAATGGAGCAGTACCGACTGGTACGGCTTTTGTTAATAATGAATGGGATTGGATTGATGGCGACCCCAAAAATGTTGATATCGGCTACACATGGAAAACTTATGCTGAACGTTTAGAAGAAGCTGGTATTAATTGGATTTGTTATCAAAATATGCCTGATGAATGGGGCGATAACATGCTAGGGGCGTTTCGTACTTTTAAAAAAGCCAATATTGCTTCAGGTTATCCAGTTTCGAGTGGCGGTGCACCCAATAGCCCATATAATAAGGCAGCACAAACTTTACCTTATAAAGCTTATGATGCGTCAACTGATAATGCTCAAAATCCACTCTATAAAGGCATAGCCAATACTTTACCCGGGAATAACCCTGAAGAGTTTTTAGATGCTTTTAAAAGGGATATAAAAACAGGAAAATTACCTCAAGTTTCCTGGATCAATGCACCATCAATCTATTGTGAGCATCCTGGACCATCAAGCCCAGTACAAGGTGCCTGGTTTATTCAAGAAATTTTGGATGCTCTAACAGCAGTACCGGAGGTTTGGAGTAAAACAGTTTTCTTAATTAATTTTGATGAAAATGATGGTTATTTTGATCATGTTCCATCTCCATCTGCTCCCACGCTTCAAGCAAATAATACATATGCAGGAAAATCAACGCTCAGCGAAGCCGATATGCAACATGAATATTATGTACATGATGCGCCACTGGGAAGTACCAGTCAGCCTAAAAAAGATAATGGCGTGTATGGGCCTGGTCCACGTGTACCATTATTTGTAATTTCACCTTGGAGTCGTGGTGGGATCGTTAATTCTCAAGTATTTGATCATACTTCGGTACTAATGTTTTTAGAAAAGCGTTTTGGTGTAACAGAAAGCAATATCAGCCCTTATCGTCGCGCAATTTGTGGTGACCTCACTTCGGCCTTTAACTTTGAGAATCCAAATGATGATGTGTTACCAGAATTGAGTGGTAAAAAAACTCGTGAGCAAGCAGATCTGCTCCGCTCAGAACAACAAAAATTACCGAATGTTCCAATTCCAACCCATTTAAAACTCCCAATTCAAACTAGCGGAATTCGGCGTTCTAAAGCATTGCCTTATGAATTACATACCAGTGCCCGTTGTCAAAACGATGGAACAGTTAAGCTCATCTTCTCTAATACAGGTACACAAGGCGCAGTTTTTCATGTCTATGACAAGTTAAACCTTGATACGATTCCGCGTCGGTACATTGTAGAAGCAGGAAAAACACTAGATGATGTCTGGAAGGTACAACAGGATAACCAAGGAATGTACGACCTTTGGGTGCTCGGTCCAAACGGCTATCATCGACATTTTCGAGGAGATCTAAACCGCAATAAATACTTAGAAATCAATCCTGAAATACGAGTGTGTTATGACATTAATAATGGCAATGTCTATGTAGATTTGCTTAATATTTCGACTAAAGAAATCGATTTTATTTTAACGCCTCTTGCTTATCGTACAGATGAGTCTATTAAAATTAATGTTAAAGCTCAACAGACTGTTACTCATTACTGGGATTTGGGAGAAGCATGGCAATGGTATGATTTTGCTGTTACATGTAGTCAAGATAATAAGTTTTATAGACGCTTTGCTGGTCGTGTAGAGATAGGTAAAGACTCTGTTAGCGATCCAGCAATGGTTTAAGAGTTGCCATTATTGAATTTCAATATTCACCTTTTAAGCTTATTCAGTACTATATTTCATAACTGAATAAGCTTTTTTATAATGGTTTTTTTAGCATTAGTTATAAGAGCTAAGACTATGGTTGCTACACTTTAAATATTATCGCTCTAATGGTTTATGTTTTTTTGATCCTAGACAATATCGTGAGCAATCGATCTCTCTAAATTCTTAAAATATTTCTGCTTAAAGGCTTAACCGACCATTTGCAGAATGCCTTCTGACCCGATTGTAATAGACTTTAATATAGTCAAATAAGACAGCTTTTGCCTCTTTTCGAGTGATCAACACATTGCCATGTAGCACATGGGCTTTTAAATGGGTGAAAGAAGCTTTTGCATAATTAAACGCATCACACCAATGGATGGTCTATTCGATGGCTGGTTTGCCAACCGAAAATAGAACGCTAAACAGATCCAACATTACACATCAATACAGCTAACAAGGTTTGGATAAGGGATATAGCTAATATCTGTTGTCCTGAGACGCATTGCTTCGCAAGGCTTGGCTGAGTGACTGTAAATTGGCGTGTAGGCAAACGATGGTTCGAATCACTTGTATGCTTGCATTTACCTGCAATCTTGCTACGTAAACCAAGCTTTTTTTCTAGCATCTTTCCAACAGTACGTTCGCTCATGCTGTAACTTAAATCATGTATGTCATGTACCAATGAAAGAGCACCAATCGTGCATGCTTGCTGCCAATATACGGCTTTTAAGCGCTGTATCGGCCTGGCTTTGCGCCAGGCATAATAGCCTGAAGTGCTGATACCTAACATTTACAGGCAGAAGATACCGTGACTTCATTCACATTCAGATCTTGCATTACCGTGTACTTTTCTTGGCATGATCTGTCAGAAAGTACACACGCGCTTTTTTAAGATGCTATTGGCTTCCTTGAGCTGTTTGACTTCTTTCTTTAATTCCAAGCTCCGCTGCTCTTCTGGTTCAAGTTGACGTTTACTTGAACCCGTTGGATTAGTTTCACTAATCCCTTTGTCTAAGCTTGAATAACCCACACCTGATTTTTGGGCGATTGCAGCGATGGGCTCGTGTGAGTTTGAAAGAGCATAATCAAGTGCTTGCTGTTTAAAGTCAGGACTTGAGCAGCACTGCTGCACAAGATAGCCCTCAATATGTCTCCAAAGATTAAAGTTAGGTTATCTTTAGAGGCAGGAACTGTCTATTATTTTGGCCAGGAGCATTAAATATTAACGACCATTTCGTCCACGACCACGTGATTTGGTATTTGGACGGGTAGTACCATTGGTCTTGCGACGAGGCTTTTCACTTTCTTCCATTTGCCAGATACGTGGGGTACCCGTTTTTTTCTTGGCTGCCCCAGCTTTACTGGCATTTTTATGCATAGGTTTGCCGCCGCTGCCGCCCGGTTTCTTCACATAAGAACGTGAACGATAAGGTTCTTGCGCAGGCACATCTTTAAAGTCTGGATACAGCAGCGGTTCGATTTCTTTGGTTTCACCCGGTTGTAGGCCCATTTGTACCAGATCAATTGAACCGATTTTAGTACGAATCAGGCGCAGCGTTGGAAAGCCAACAGCAGCGGTCATACGACGAACCTGGCGGTTACGGCCTTCACAAATCGAAACTTCCACCCACGACGTCGGCACTGAAGCGCGATAGCGTACTGGAGGATTACGCTCCCATAACCATTCCGGTTCAGCGACTTTAATCGCCTGTGCTGGCAAAGTCATTCCATCATTCAGCTCGACACCTTTACGAAGCTGCTCTAGCGCTTCTTCAGTCATCTCACCATTGACCTGAACCAGATAGGTCTTGAATTTTTTATTGGCCGGGTTGGTAATAAACTGGTTCAAGCCGCCATGATCGGTCAGGAACATCAGACCTTCCGAATCCATATCTAGACGGCCTGCGATGCGTAAATCCGGATCATCAATGAAATCCGCCATGGTCTGATGTTTTTCATCAGCGCGGAATTGGGAGAGGACGTCATAAGGTTTGTTTAGAATGACAATTTTCACTGTAACCTACTAAAAAATATAAGATAATTTTATTGTGGTTTTAATCTTACCCGTTTGGTTACCCGCTTTGGGAGAAGTAGGGGTAAAAGTTGGTAAATAAAAGCCCACTATGTGTGGGCTATCATAGCAGATTCTGTTTTATGTTCTTCAACTTTATTCTTTACGTAAGATGGCTACCAGCACACGTCTTTTTCGGACAGTCTAATTGGTTGCTGAAGGTCGCCAGAATTTACTAGCGCATAAAATTTATCCTTTTCAATAGCCAGTAACTGCATAAACTCTTTCGCTCGGATTCCACCAGCACTTTCCAACATGACACCTCTTCAACCTTTGTTGAAATCGTTGTGGTGCTATTGCTTCAATCGAAGATATGGTGGAAATCATTCTTTTAAGTATGCGTAATGAGATAGTTTTTATGCTGATATTTACCGTGAAAACTTGAGAAAAGCTGAATTGACAGAAAAGCTTTATATAAGACACTACTATTTGTAGAGTGGTCGTTCTATACAAAATTGACCCGGTGTTAAAAAGCTCATCAAATGATGGGCTTT
>NZ_JAMXXZ010000051.1:0-8665 GCF_024129285.1 Acinetobacter sp. S4397-1 | reverse complement strand
GTTCATTTTGTGCTCAATGGTTGGTTTTTAAGTTGTTGATAAATAAAAATATTTTTAAAAGCGTTTCGTATAAGCTCTATTATGTTAAATAATTAAGGATAAAAGCTTTATTACTAAATAGAACAGTTGCTTAAAGCAGTATAGAGTTAAGTTTGCATTTTAATATCAAGTTGTCTTTCAGCACCGATAATCACCATACGAATCCCATTTTCAAAAATGTCATCCGCATTCATATTTTGTAAGGTATTCACTCCTTGGAGCATGAGTGGATATATAGTTGGATCGGCTTCGAATGGTGGGTCTGATCTTATTTCTTCTTGCTGCTCCTCAAGGACCCACCCAACAATAAACCTTCCTAATGTCATAAGTAATGCAACTGCTTCAACAGGAGAAAACCCAGCATGAGATAACAGCGCAACTTGGGCCTCAATCGTGTTGAAATGTCCTTGACTGGGGCTAGTTCTTGCATGTAGACGAGCACCATCACGGTAAGCTAGTAGTGCTCGACGAAAGCTTACAGAATTAGCGAGCAACCAATCTTGCCATGTCATCCCATCGATGGGTAAAGAAACTAAATGGTGTTCATTTATAATGGTTTCCGCCATTGCTTCCATTAACAAGGATTTATTCTTGAAATGCCAATATAGAGTTGGAGATTTAATACCCAATCGTTGAGCTAGCTTGCGTGTGGTTATTGAATCTATGCCTTCTTCATTCAACATATCCAATGCGGTACGCAGGACTATTTCACGTGTCAGACGTTGAGGTGCAATATCTTTTTTACTCATAAATCTATCACTGATAGGGAGTGTGTGAGAGAATATTAATTCTATCATTGCTAGAGAAGGCATTTGTGAAGAAATCATTGAGCGTGATTTTAATCACTATATTTCTGGATGCTGTTGGGATTGGTTTAATTATGCCGATCTTGCCTGAATTATTACGGTCATTGGCTGGAGCTGAAGCAGGCGGTGTTCACTATGGTGCTTTATTAGCTGTGTATGCTCTGATGCAGTTCATTTTTGCACCTATCCTTGGAGCGTTGAGTGACCGATTTGGACGTCGACCTGTATTAATTATTTCAATTGCTGTTGCAACGGCTGATTATCTCCTAATGGCTGCTGCTCCTTCTCTATTGTGGCTATATATTGGTCGTATTTTTGCGGGAATTACAGGTGCCAACATGGCTGTTGCAACAGCTTATGTTTCAGATATTACTCCAGCCCATGAGCGTGCAAAAAGGTTTGGTCTCCTTGGAGCTGTCTTTGGTATTGGGTTTATAGCGGGTCCGGTAATAGGTGGAGTTTTGGGTGAATGGAACTTACATGCACCGTTCTTTGCTGCTGCTTTTATGAATGGGATTAATTTAATAATGACAGCAGTCTTATTAAAAGAATCAAAACACAGCAATAAAATGACTGAGAAGGTTCAGGAGCAATCAATATTAAAGAAATTATCCTATTTGATCACTCAACCTAATATGGCTCCATTGCTTGGTATCTTTTTAATTATCACATTGGTTTCACAAGTCCCCGCAACTTTATGGGTTATCTATGGGCAGGATCGTTATGGCTGGAGTATATTTATTGCAGGTGTTTCCCTTGCTAGTTATGGAATATGCCATTCTATTGCACAGGCTTTTGCTATCGCCCCTATGGTAAAGAGGTTTGGAGAGAAAAATACGTTGTTATGTGGAATAGCTTGCGATGCAATTGGTTTACTTCTTTTATCTATTGCTGTTGAAGAATGGGTGCCTTTTGCGTTGTTACCATTGTTTGCCCTTGGTGGAGTAGCCGTTCCTGCTTTGCAAGCAATGATGTCCAGAGGTATTAGTGATGAAAGACAAGGTGAATTACAAGGGCTATTAAGCAGTTTTAATAGTCTGGGGGCTATAATTGGTCCTGTATTAGTTACTAGCCTCTATTTTATGACTCAGGCATCAGCTCCTGGAATGGTATGGGCATTAGCTGCAATACTTTATGTAATCACCCTACCCTTATTGCTTAAGTATCGCCTGAATAAATATTCTGGAGTTCCATAAAATATTTAATTTATTGGTTTAAAAACTAATGGATTCTATAGTTTATCTAAAATTAACATAATACACCTTATACGAAATGCTTGAAATTTTCCTATAAGCATCAATATCTTAACTAAAGCCGTTCCAGTAAACAGCGCACTGGAACGGCTTTTTTGTGATTATTCACGTTCCACGCCTATTCTTTGACCAAAGTTTCACAACTTTGATTAGCTCCAGTGAAGAATCAATTGTCAAAAACTGCTTTCGCCAAACGACCGAATAAACCTCGTTTTTTAGGTTGTGGCTCGATATGTGTAGGCACTGGACTGTGCTCATTTTCTATTTGCTCCTGAGTAGTCAATCCGTCATGTTTAGCTTCTGCTGTGTCTAGCTCTGGATCTGTTTTGGCCATGCTTGGTTGCACCGATTCTTGATCGGTAAACGTAGTCATATTGGCTTTTGGTGCTTCTAGTAAGCGCTGCATGGCCTCAATCTGTTCTTGATAAAACGATTCACGTTCTAGCGATTGATTCTCTCTGAAAAGTGCTTGATTTAACTGTTTTTCCAGTATGTCAACTTGATGTTTTAATAGGTCAACTTCTGTCAAGTTTTGACTGTTAATTGATTGACTTTGATTGACAGTAGTATCTTTATTTTTTGGTTCCCCAAAAACTCTTAAGGCTTCTGCAAAGTCAATTAATCCATCAGATCCTTTAGATAAATTTCCTTTATTTATATGTGCATATATGGCTTGCCGCGAATATCCGTAAAGCTTAGCCAACTCTGAAACTGACAATTTTTTCATTATGTAAACCAGTTTTCAACTCGTGTTAATACTTGACTGTTAACTTAACAATTTCAATTAACAATGTCATTGAAATCCTACTTTTTTGAGCAAAGGAAGTAACTCTCTAAATTTCTCTGTATCTTGCAGCATATTGGCTATACGTATAGCAAACTGCTGATAGCTTTCTGTACCTTGTGAATATTTACTCATCTCAGGAAGTTCGGAGAGTTTATTGGCGAATAGGTGACGTTGTTTATCTGTCATTGTCGAAAAGAGGTCTAATGTATTTGGATCTCTTTTAGATCCGACAGGTTGAGTAGCTGACTTTTTTTGTTTAAAGCTAAATGAAAAGCCTGTAATTGATCTTCCTGTCTTATGCTGTTCAACTTGGACAGTAATATCGGTATGTTCATTGACTTGTTTTAATGCAATGTCTAAGACATATTTTTTAAAATCATACATTCGTTTGTATTCAGTATCGAGTACACCTATTTTTTGTCTGAAGTCGTACAGGGTTATGAGAGGCGTTTTTCCGGTACTACGCCATGCAATTAATATTTCATATAAACGAACGGCATAAGCACTTGTTAAATTGCTTATTTGTTGTATTTCATACTTTGTAAATTGTTCTTCTAGTCTAGTAATTAAAGGCACAATAGCGGGAGCAAAGATAAGTCTAACAACAGCCTCATTATCAATATAAGCAACCTCACTCACCCATCTTGATTTGTGATTAATAACATTTCCTTTTTCACTAAGGCTTTGATAACTAAATTGTCTTGCGAATAGATCATCACAAGCATCTTTTAATGCCTGATAAGCCGTATTTCGATGAACACCAAATTGATTGATATAACTTTCCGCATGAACTGTTAAAGGATCATTAGCATTTATTCCTTTACCGGACTCCCTTGCTTCAAGGATCGCCAGAAGAATTAACCGTTGCTCCACTAGATCAAGGTTATAACTGGCATTAATTAAGGCATTATCTTTAACTATTAGTTCTGTTTTCATATGAGAAGATTATGTTTTTAATTCAATAAGACGAGGTTATATTGTTAACTCGCTTAATGCAAGGTAAACCTCGTTTTAATGCAAGGTAAACCTCGTTTTAATGCAAGGTAAACCTCGTTTTAATGCAAGGTAAACCTCGTTTTATAATCTCTAAGAATGTTATAAATAAAGGTTTTCAGACCATCTAAAAGTATTTAAAAGCTTAAAAATAATTAAAAGCCCCACGAATGAAAAATTGCCCTCGGTTTTCGCTACGCTCAAACTCTATTGAACTTCGCTTTCGCTCAGTTCGTAGGGGCAATTTTTGGCTCAGAATTTCGTGACTTTAAAAAAAAGAAAAAGCAACTCGGAATTCGCTTCGCTCATAGAGCTTTTTCACTCGCTTCGCTCGGTCTAGGAGCAAATTTATGCATGAAACTTACAACTTCATTGGGCTAAACTGTCTAAAAAACTGTTTTTCAGGGAGGTCGAGAGGCAAATTTTATAAGTTCGCTCGTAGACACTCGCTCTACAACACTACCTAGAGTCAAAATTCCTCTTTATTTCGTGCTCATTTGTGTTTTTTGAGCTGTTTTCTGTTTTTAACTATGGGAACCTATGTTTTTTAGTTAAAGGCTCTTAAATCGCATTTGAACGCTTTCTGTGAAAATTTTACAATTAAAATTTTAGTTGGAAATTTTTAACCTGGATAAACGAACAAGAAATCATTTTTTTGTGGTTTTCTAAACCAAGAAATAAATACTTTTTTTTATGTAACCCCAAGCAACCAGCTCTACGTCACCTTAGCCAATTTTCCAATCTAGGATCCGGCACATGCCGGTATTTTTTTCTCACACACCACGCATCTAACGATGACAACCCTCAAAGCCTTATAACATAAGGCTTTCGAGTGATTTTATTTATAGTAAAAAGCTGAGTCACGAAAAGACAGTTTTTTAATATAAGTATTTGATATTTTGAATTAAAATTTGACTCAAGTATTTGAGCTCAAAAAATAAGAAAAATTAATCCAAGATATTGATATTTATAATTAAATAGGGTGAGTCATTACTAAAATAAGAGGGTGAGTCACGGAAACTCAATAATTGATCTTAAGTGTTTGAAAAATAATATAAATAAACCGAGTCATAAAACAATCATAAGGAGTTTAATAAAAAACGTCAATTTGGTCAGTTTAATGAATTAGATAGGGCATGCTCGTGTGGCTTCCTCAGCCTTTTAAAAATTTTCAATGAAAGATTTTTAACCAAGTTTTTAAAGCCTAGAATTGAGTTCTTAATTTTAATATCAATAATTTATATTTCTATTTTCTACAAAAGTTTTCAAAATGGATCTTCTTCAATATTCAAGCTACGAAGTTTAAGAGAAGATAGTGAGAAATCTTATTCGAGGAATTGTGATGAGCACTCATATCACTACTATGGCAAATACAATAATGTTTCCGAAGGCTTGTACTCTTTACCAATCAAGAAAAAATGTACAGCTTTTTGCAGGACTGTTGGTATGCGATCAGTGCCAGGAAAACATCAGGCTCACGAATCCAAGTATTTTTTCGGCCAATGATGAGACTGAACAAAAAAACCAGAGTTAATCTGGTTTTTTATGCAGTACTTTATTTTTATGTACGAAAAACTGTATTGCTATTGAAGTTGTTGAGCCGATTAATCCTATAGTAATTAAACCACTTACAGCAAGTTGATGAAGTTGGTTATATTCTTTGATAGTTGGAAATTTATGTAGAAAATGGAATAGCCCAACCATACAGCCTAAAATGGTCGAAAACATAAGATAGTAAAAATCTGTGACAGCACTAATTAGTCTATTTAAGATCGGTTGTATGTTAAGTTTTGAGTGTGTAGTCAGATGATTTACAAAGCATAAAATCCCCATCACGATAAATAAGCCAATGCTGGTGTCTATAAGATTTTCTATCGTAAAAAATTCAAAAACTAAGTTAAATGATTTACTGAAAGATTCTTCTGTTGCAAACTTTTGACTAGAAATAAATATGGAAAAATAAGAACCAAAGGTTATGCATAGAAAAACGAAAAATTCTTGGAATATGAATGTCGGGAAGTAAATTTTTTTCTCAACATGAAATAGGTCTTCATCGTTTGATAAATATTTAATTTCAAGGTCTTTTACTTCATTCATAAGCTGATAATAGAAATGTGCGAATACATATTAATAGGGACGGGTTAAACAAAAATCTGAAATTCAAAAAAGTAAAAAGCTAACCTATTTTAGACTAGCCTCTTAAGCTTGAAATTATCTTTCCTTATTGGATTGGGCGAGTACCGAAGCCGCTAGAGTTTTAGTGGTATCGTTATATTTCTCACTCTGTAGGATATTCGATGCTTTTGTTTCCATTGTGCTTCCTGTTTGCTTATCAGAATTTGCTTGAGATAAGGCCGAACCAGCTAACTGTCTCTGAATTGCTGAAGATGATGGATCGCGTAATACGGCAGATGCTAATGAACTAACATCTTTTGAAGTTTGTTTGCCATTTTTAGACATGACTATTTCCATGAAATTAAAAGTAATTTCATGATCATAATAAATATTTTCTTATGATCAATATTTGCCCCATAAGCGAGCGTCTTAAGTTGTCGTATATTTTTTGTGTTGAGAAACGAATGAATTGCGTATAAGAGATTTTATGTTAAATGCTTAAAAGCGCTTAGTTGTCTATTCTTTTATCTAGCTTTGTTTAAGTCTTTTAAGATATTGAGTATAGTAAGATAAAGCCATAAGTTACAGTTGTTATGATAGATATTAAATTTAATAATTTAGGTCCCATTGAAAACGGGCAAATAACACTAAATGATCTCACAATACTTTGTGGGAATAATAATACTGGAAAAACTTATGTAACTAATTCTATTTATTCTATTTATAAAGAATGGACTTCATTAATTGCATGGCAATTTCCTGATCAAAAAATCAAAGAACTACTAGAAAATGGTTTTTTTGAAGTAAATATTGAAGAGGAATTAATTTCTAACTGGGAAGCTCGATGTAAATTAGGGTCAATAAAATTCCCATTAAGAGTTTTACCTGAACAATTTGCTACGAATAAATCAAGATTTGAGAAAACAAAATTTGATATTTCATTAAATATTCCACTAGATTGGAAAAAGAAAAGTCATTCTTTAATGATCTTTCCTACAATTCGTTTAACTAAAGATTCAGATAGTTCAGTTTTAAAAATTTTATGTGAAGATCTTGAAAAAATTAAAGAACTTCCAGAAATATTTATAAAAACCATTGTTAGAAGACGTATTCTAGATTTACTTTTCCCTATAAATGCTTTTTTGTGCACTGCAGAAAGAACAGGTGCTACTGCATTTAGAAATAGAATAAAATTTGATGAGCAAATGATTTTAAAATTATTACAAGACTCGTCAGAAGATAATCCAAATTATTCACCATTTAATCGAGATTATGCTAGTCCAATTGAAGATAATTTAAGATTCTTAGATCAGATTGATAATTTAAATAGAAGAAAGTCTAAGAAAAGTTTTCTTGACGATAATCCAGATGTATTAGAAGCATTTAAAAAAATCACATCAGGATCATATAAAATTCAAGAGACAACAAGAGATATGATTTTTTGTCCAAATTCAATGAAAGATGAAAATATTGAATTAAGAATAGGAGAGTCTTCAACTTCAGTTAGATCATTATTAATGATTTGGTATTGGCTACACTTTGTTGCGCATAAAAATCAAATTTTAATGATTGATGAGCCTGAGTTAAATCTACATCCTAGAAATCAAAGGCTTTTTTCTAGATTCATAGCTCTTTTAGTTAAAAAAGGAATTAAAGTTTTCATAACGACTCATAGTGATTATATTATTAGAGAGTTGAATAACCTTATATTAATGAATCATGGTGCAGAACATATTAGTGGGATTAAAGAAAAGTATGGGTATGAAAGTTATGAATCTCTCGATCCTCAAAATGTAAATGTTTATGTGACGAAAAAAAATGAGAATACTATTGAGCTAGAAAAAGTTAATGTAGATCCAATTCATGGGATAAATATTAGTAGTTTTGATGATGAGATCATTAAGCTTAATAATATTCAAGATTCTTTATTATATGGTGAATAATAATGCCTGCAATAGATGTTATTAACTTATTGAAAGGCAATGTTGAACCTAAAATACTTATCTCTGAGAGTTCATCTACCCCTAATTCTTTCGAAATTATTGAACGTAAAAATATAGGTAAACCGGATGTATTATCTAAAATAGTGATTACAGATTTTGAAGATGTAGTTATTTTTGATCATGATAAAATAACGGGATTCGATTGTCGTAACTTTATGATTGGTAGTTGTTTTAAAGGAATTTTTAAAACATGTGATGCTATATTTATTGGTGTAATAGATAACGAACCATTTATTCTTATCATGGATATGAAATCTGTTAGTTTGAAAAACAATGAAAATGTAAAAAAAATGATTGCAGGAGATTTGTTCTTAGAATTTCTTAACTCTTTTTTATTGAAATATAAAGATATTTTTTCTTATAAAGAGGATATCCTTTCATGGAAAAGATTTTATGCAATAATTCATTGTAATCTACAAAAGAGAACTACAGGATTTAATCCTGCTTCAGCTGATTCTAATAATCCTGGTTATATTTATTTACAGGATCAAGGTAGTATTAAGATTAGAAAGATACTAGGCATGCCTATTATTTAGTCTTTCTAAAATTAACATAATACACGTTATACGAAGTCCAAATGTAAGCCCAAAATAGAAATGTCCGGTTTCTCCAAAGTAAAAATGTCCGCTTTTAGAATATGCATTTTTGCAATTTCCTTAGCGGACGGTT
>NZ_JAMXXZ010000050.1:0-9096 GCF_024129285.1 Acinetobacter sp. S4397-1 | reverse complement strand
TTGATGGAGCTTTCTTCCAGGATGAAGTGGAAGAGCGCAAAATTATGGCAGTGCCGATGGTCTTCCAGGACAACAATCATATCGGTCAGGGTCGTATGACGCTGGAAGAAATCATTGCCAAACTGGATAGCAATGCAGCAGCCAAAGACGCAGAAAAACTGAATGCCAAACAAGCCTTTGATGTACTGGTGATTGGTGGAGGACCTGCGGGAAATACCGCCGCGATTTATGCTGCCCGTAAAGGCATTCGTACCGGGATCGTGGCTGAACGCATGGGCGGTCAGGTCATGGATACCATGGACATTGAAAACTTTACCTCTGTCCAGAAAACTCAAGGTCCAAAGTTTGCGGCAGAAATGGAAGCCCATGTACGTGAATACGATGTGGACATCATGAACCTGCAGCGTGTCTCTGCGATTAAAGGTGCCGATGAAACCTCTAATGGTCTGGTAGAAGTCACCCTTGAAAATGGTGCAAAACTTGCCTCAAAAACTGTAGTGCTATCCACAGGGGCACGCTGGAGAGAGATGAATGTTCCGGGAGAGCAGGAATACAAGACCCGTGGCGTGGCGTACTGTCCGCACTGTGATGGCCCCCTGTTTAAAGGCAAACGTGTTGCCGTGATTGGTGGCGGCAACTCGGGTGTGGAAGCAGCGATTGATCTGGCAGGTCTGGTTGAGCATGTCACCCTGATTGAGTTCGATACCAAACTGCGTGCTGACCAGGTCTTGCAAGACAAGTTAAACAGTCTGGCAAATACCAGCGTCATCAAGAATGCACTGTCTACTGAAGTGCTGGGAGACGGTTCACAGGTCACCGGCCTGAAATACAAGGACCGTGCTACAGATGAAGAGCATGTCGTTGAACTGGCGGGCATCTTCGTACAGATTGGTTTGCTGCCAAATACCGACTTTCTGAAAGGCAGCAAAGTCGAGCTAAGTAACCGCGGTGAGATTGTGATCAATGAGCGCAATGAAACCAGCATGCAAGGTGTGTTTGCTGCGGGTGACTGTACTACTGTTCCCTACAAGCAGATTATCATTGCCACCGGTGAAGGTGCAAAAGCCTCGCTGTCTGCTTTCGATTACATGATACGCTCAGGACAATAATTTCAAATTGACTGAAGGAAGTCCGCTTAATGCGGACTTTTTATCATGTCATCTTTTAAAAATTACTTTTTAATTTAAAGTTTGATCAATTATTTTTTATTATTCCCCTTTTTTATTTCCCTTTAATTGCTCTACTTGGCCTGTAATTAATTTTTATCATCTATTATCTGTATGTTATTGTCGGCAATCTCGTATTGTCAGTTTTAAAAAGCTGTCCTATGATGAAGCCACAACCTCCTCTTTCATGATCAAAAATAAAAAGGATAATATCCCGGGAGAAGAACAGTGCAATATCAATATCATTGTGCGTGCTGCGAAAAAGTGGTCGACTCCACAGAAAAATCATGTCCACATTGCGGTTCACACCATATTCGCAGTCCTTTTGGTTTCTGGATTTTTTGTCTGGTTGCCTGCCTCGTTACAACACTTGTTTTTAAGGCTGTACATGTTTACATCCAGTCTCAACAGGAAAAACCAGCTCACTTGAGCATTCTGGATGTACTACAAGAAGAAAATAAACGTTTTCGCTAAACTGACTTAATATCCGATAACCTAGACCTGATTTTTATCAGGTCTTTTTATGCACTTAGATTAGCATTTAAAATCCTATCTCCCGCCCTTTCCTGTTTTTTTCTCCAGTTCAGGATTTGCTATACTGTTTTTTTACAGATGAGTATTTTCACTTATGGTTCAGTTGATTAAAAAAGGTGGTTTACGCGAGCGTGCCAATCGCAGTCGCCGCTATCAAGATTCAGAAAATACAGTAACCACCCTAAAACCCAATCGTTATACAAATAGCCAGAAGCAGGAGGTTTTATGCTTCATGCCTGAAGAAAAAAAGATAATCCCACCTGTTCAAAAGCCAGACTAATTCATCAAAACCAATGCATCGTACCAAAGCCAGAGTGCAAAGATCAGAAATAACCCACCCGAGGCAATATCAATATAACTGCCTGAGCGTTGATATAGGTTTTTAATCTTGGGCCGGGAAATCAGCAACATCAGCAAGCTAAAGGTAATGAAAGTTTGCAGCGGAATAATCACTGTCAGTTGAGCCTTAAGGTACTGTGAGGCCGTTGAACTTAATGCCAGTGAAAATACACTGCTAAAATAAATCAATGTCTTGGGGTTAGACAGATTGGTGAATAAGCCCAATGTGAAATAGTTTTTTGGCTCATTCATTGCCTTGCTATCATCAGCTGTTTGATGCCGATTTTTAAAACTTTGCCAGCCCCCACTTAGCATGGCCCACCCCATTTTTGCCAGAAACAGTCCACCCACTATCATTAGTAACTGCTGAATCCAGGGAAATTGGTTTATTAAGACCGTGAAACCGGCCAGCGTTAATACCACCCATACCACAATGCCGACTGAAATCCCGGCAATAATCTTTAAGGCATTGGTTCGTGTGGTCGAGGCTGCACTTTTCGCAATAAGGAGAACATCTGGACCTGGGCTTAGTTGAGCAACAAAATGAAGGAGACAAATGGTAAAAAGCAAAGACATTCAAATCTCATCTCTGTATAAAAACTGATTATAACTTTGCTTCAAAGAATGAGAAAGTTCCCATAAAAAAGCCGAATCATCGGATTCGGCCTGAAATACTCAGCAGTGTGTCCTAATCTTTTTTTGGACCGACATCTTTCATTCCAATTTTTTTGGCATCGGGGGTCACTTCGCGTGCTTCACCATCAATAATCGTTGAGTCACTACGTCCTTGCTGGTTTTGCATATCCTGCATTTGACGCATCAGCTCAGAAAACGGGTTTTGACCTTGAGGGCTGCCCATATCCCCCATCATACCGCCCATCATTTTTTCCATCATGGCCTGTTGACGTTTCATCATCACTTTCATCATGGCAACCTTAAAGGCTTGCTGAACAGGTGGGATCAGCATCAATAGTGCCAACACATCCGTAATCAGGCCTGGAATTAACAGGAAAAAACCTGCCAGAATTTTAGGCAAATTCGACGATAATGCAGGATCTGCACTCATTTGTCCCATTTGCATCTGCTGCATTTGTGGCATAACTCCCGCAGAATATTTGCGGATCATGTTCATGCCTATAAAAAACGCGGCAATAAACCAGAAAAATACGTACCACATGCTCCCGACGAGGTCACCCACGCCAATCCACACAAATACTTCGAGGATTAAGCCTGCAAGGATAATAAGAAATAATTTCATGAAAATTAATCTGATCTCAGTTCAATAAATATTAAGATGCCGTAATCAACTGCTTCATCAGGATCAAGCTTTTTTGATACGCTTATGTAACAATATGGGCATTATTTTAGTTTTAAAGTGCAGGCATGTCATTAATTATCGGGATTGATCCCGGCTCACGTTTAACTGGCTACGGAATTATTCAAAAAGAAGGCTCAAAACTGACTTTTGTCGATGCAGGCACCATCAGAACTGAAACAACAGAAATGCCTGAACGCTTAAAGCGGATTTTTGCGGGTGTAGAGCGTATTGTTAAATTTTACGGGCCAACTGAGGCGGCTGTAGAACAGGTCTTTATGGCGCAGAACCCAGACTCTGCCCTTAAACTGGGCCAAGCTCGTGGAGCAGCCGTTGCAGCACTGGTCAATCTGGACCTAAAAGTCGCTGAATATACAGCGCGGCAAATTAAACAGTCGGTGGTGGGCTATGGGGCGGCAGATAAAGAACAGGTACAGATGATGGTCATGCGGATTCTTAACTTGACCATTAAGCCCCAGCAAGATGCTGCCGATGCGCTGGCTGCTGCAATTTGTCATGCTCATGCTTCAGGCAGCATGAGTAAAATGGCAGTACTGAATGCACTCGGCGGGATGGCACGTGGACGTAGTCGGGTCAGCAGTCGTCGCCGTTAAACTTTAACTTAAAATCTAAAAAATCTTGAATATCCAAGCTATTTATATCTAAAACATGCCACTGAACTTCGGTTAAATCTGCACCTAATGGTCCAGTCAGGCTTAGCTGGAGCATTTTCTGAATGATCTTTTCTTGGCCTAATATTATCACTTCGACTTAACCGGTAGCTAAACTTCCGACATGGTCTTTCAGGTCCAGTTCAATCGCCTGCTGTTCAAACCAGCGGCAAATACTATCCCCTTAAAATTACCAATCAGTAATTTTTAAGGTTGGCATTTTAGTGTTCTTCCCGGTTAATAACTTGATAAATCGTGTGCTTCATCTCCTGGGCCTGCAAACCGCGCTCCCCGGTTTGGGCCAGACTGTCTCCTGCTAGAGCATGCAAAGTCACTATGTCATGTAAACTGAGCTGATCGGCAAACTGCGCTTTCAGACTGGCAATCATGCCTGCCAAGACATCTCCCATACCTCCGCTGCCCATCCCAGCGTTGCCAGCGGTGCAAATATAGAGCTGATCTTCCAGAATCAGGCTACCTGCACCTTTAAGTACCCATTGACCCTGATACTGTTTTTGCAGCTGCCAGATTGCCTGTATACGGTCTGCTTCGACTTGATCCGTATGACAACCCAGTAAAGTGGCTGCCTCGCCGGGATGTGGTGTGGCATAGGTTTTATGATTTAGGCTTTGGGGCTGTCTGGCCAGAAACCATAATGCGTCTGCATCCAGCACAACTTCCAAATTACTTTGCTGAAGCAAATCAAACCAGGCGGTATATTGCTGTTCTGCCCATACGTCACGCCCTAGCCCCATACCAAAACAGACTGCATCAGCTTGCTGTAGTAGAGCTGCGCGCTGCTCTTGATTGAGCGCATTGATATCACGCACCATGATATTCGGTGCACGTGCTAAAATCGCTGTATGATGTCTGGCATTACAGATCACCGTCACTTTACCTGCTCCGGCCACAAAGGCCGCTTCGGCCGCCATCATCACTGCACCGCCCATATCGGCATGTCCACCAATCACCAGAACATGACCATAACTACCTTTATGACCAAAGGCTTCGCGCTTCGGCAAATAAATATCAGTAGGTGCAAGCTGTGCCAGTGCTTGAAGCTCAGAATCGGCAGGAATGACCGGGATCAGCTCAACCTTGCCACTATATGCTTTGCCTTTTCCAGTAAATAATCCGGCTTTTAAACCCAATATGGTGAAACTGTAATCGGCTTTGACGGCAACAGGCAAAGGCTGTCCGGTATTGGCGTGCAAACCGCTGGGAATATCAATAGACACTTTAAATCCGGGCTGCTGATTGATCTTCTGAATAATATGCTGCCAGTTTGTATCCAGTTTCCGGTTCAGGCCAATACCAAATAAGGCATCCACATAAGCCTGATATTCTTTTTGAAAATTAAAATGGTAATAAATTTGTAGGCCCGCTTGCTGACTTTCCTGAACAGCGCAGTGCAATTCTTGAGAGGGACCCGCTTCGGCAGCATAAATGTCTACCTGAAACCCAGCCTGCTTTAAATACTTTGCCACCAGATAGCCATCACCGGCATTATTACCCTGTCCGCAATACACTGCAATTGTTCGGATTTTTTGAGTCTCGAATAAAGCAATCAAGCGCTGACTGATCAGCCAGGCGACCTGCTGCATTAAACCATACGCACTATTTTGCCGGGCAAACCAGCGCTGCTCCCATGCTTGTACATCCTGGCTATGGTAAACTGGAGACTGCATTTTTCCTTCCCTGCTTCTGGTTTATGACTACACCAAATTCTCAAGCGCAAATACCAGTTTATCAGCATGATCCTGGCGAACTCAAAGCCTGGATCAAAGCGCAAGCACGAGAACTGGGCTTTTCTGATTGTGTCATTGCCAAACCGGATGCTCAAGCAGAATTAGCACGCCTGCAAGAATATCTAGATCGTGGTTATCATGGCGACATGAGGTTTCTGGAAGACAATCTGGAGAAGCGTGCCAACCCCGCATTACTGGTTCCAAATACCAAATCCATCATTTGTGTGAGAATGGATTACCTGGTGGAGGTTCCTGAGCCGCGCGTGGTTCCGTTTGCACCCAATTCTGCCATTATTGCCCGTTATGCACGGGGCCGTGACTATCATAAAACTATGCGCGGACGGCTCAAAAACCTGGCAGCCAAAATCCGTGAAAAAGTAGGTGAATTTGAATCGCGGCCTTTTGCTGACTCCGCCCCTATTTTTGAAAAATCTCTGGCTGAAAGCGCAGGTATGGGCTGGACCGGAAAACATACCCTGCTAATCCAGCAAAAATCCGGCTCATTTTTTGTTCTCGGTGAACTGTTTAGCTCACTTGAACTGCCTTTTGATGAACCTGCAACCAAGCATTGTGGCTCCTGTACTGCATGTATTGATATTTGCCCCACTCAGGCTATCGTAGAACCTTATATGCTAGATGCACGGCGCTGTATTGCCTATTTGACTATTGAGTATAAAGGAATTATTCCTGAAAACTTAAGACGTGGAATTGGTAACCGGGTCTTTGGCTGCGATGATTGCCAACTGATCTGCCCATGGAACAGCTTTGCCCAGACCACTTCCGTGGAAGATTTTTATCCACGACATGGGCTGGATCAGCTTAGTTTGCTGGAGCTATGGAACTGGGATGAAGCCACTTTTTTAAGTTCAACCGAAGGCAGTCCAATTCGCCGGACGGGCTACCAGAGCTTTATGCGTAATATCGCCATCGGCCTTGGGAATGCACCTTTTAGTGCAGCTATTTTACAGGCCTTAACTGAACGGCGTGATTTGCATGATGAGCTTGTGCAAGAACATATCGATTGGGCCATTCAAGAACAACTGATAAAATCACGATAATTTTCAATTTTTACTTCGGTTCACACTTTTCCGTCAAAAGCCTTACACATCTTCCCTTCAAGCTGTGGCATAAAAAAAGACAGACGGATATTAGACCGGAGGTGAATATGCAAAAATCATCTAAAGATCAGAATCAGGAGCAGCTGAACCAACTGCAAGATCAGAAGCAGCAACAGCAGCAGCCACAACAAGGTCCACTTAACTCCCCAAAAAACAATCAGCACGAACAGGATGAGCGTATCTTGGACAAGCAACATCGTACGGATTTACAGAATCAGAATATTCATGGAAATCATCGCGAATAATCTCCAACTTAACAGTCCAATGCAAAGTCCACCTTGTGTGGGCTTTGTTTTTTTCTATAAGGTCATATTTTGCTAATGAAGCTGCTCTAAGTTTTACTTAAGATGTAAGAATGATAAATCATATGGATAGATCCAAGGACAAAAATATGAGTACTCACCAGCCTTTACGGAATGATTGGTCACGAGAAGAGATAGAAACCCTGTATCAACAGCCTCTTATGGACCTTTTATTTCAAGCCCAGCGTACCCATCGTGAATATTTTGATGCCAATAGCATCCAGGTTAGTACCCTGCTTTCCATTAAAACCGGAAAATGTCCTGAAGATTGCAAATACTGTTCTCAGTCAGCGCATTATGATTCTAAACTTGAAGCTGAAAAACGTATTGCAGTTGAAAAAGTCATTCAGGAAGCCAAAGAGGCCCTAGCTTCGGGCAGCTCACGCTTCTGTATGGGCGCAGCCTGGCGCAATCCGCATGAACGCGATATGCCTTATGTACTGGAGATGGTTCGCGAAGTCAAAGCACTGGGGCTGGAAACCTGCATGACTTTGGGCATGTTAAATGCCTCTCAGGCTGACCGTTTAAAAGAAGCGGGGTTGGATTATTACAACCATAATCTGGATACTTCTCGTGAATACTATTCCCATATTATCAGTACTCGTAGTTTTGATGATCGCCTGAATACCCTGGATCATGTTCGTGGAGCAGGTCTAAAAGTTTGTAGTGGCGGGATTGTCGGGCTGGGCGAAAGCCGCAATGACCGTATTGGCTTATTGTTTGAACTTGCCACCTTACCTATTCATCCAGAATCTGTACCGATTAATATGCTGGTACCGATTGAAGGCACACCAATGGCAGATGTTGAGAAACTAGATGTTATTGAATGGATTCGCACCATTGCCGTAGCACGTATCCTGATGCCAAAGAGCTATATCCGTCTTTCAGCTGGCCGTGAATCTTTAACTGATTCCGATCAGGCGTTGGCTTTTATGGCAGGTGCCAATTCGATTTTCTCGGGTGAGAAGTTATTGACGACCCCAAATACTGCCAAAGGCCGTGACCAGCAGCTTTTTGACAAACTGGGACTTGTTGCCGAACAGCCTAAACCAAGTATCCGCGCATTAGCCACCGATGCTATGGCTGCTGAGGCCATTGCCAGCGCCTCATAATTCTTTCCTGTTATTCAGAACTCACCGTCACAAAATTATGGGCGGTGATCAAAATTCCGTAGCTTGCATTCAGATAGTCCCCTATTCGAACCTGATCAACACCATTGGCATGATAGACGGTTAGTTCTTGGGATAGCGCATCATAATGAAAGGAATCATAACAATCTTGATGCAAGCTCAGCCAGTGTAAAGTATCCGCTAAATTACTATCGACAATATATGTTTGTGCATAGAAATCTTTGGCCATTTTCTTCCGCTATCCGTTAAATTTTTCACGATAATTTTAACGGATATATATTCATGCACAAATAAAAAGTGAGCTGAAGCTCACTTTTTATATTTTTTATGCTCTTATCTTTAGTCTTTACAAGTCCCACACTTGCGACACTCCCGATCTGCCCCGATTTCCTCCATTTGCTGGTATTCATAAATGTGTAAACAAAATAGTTTTCTTAATAATTGAAGCATCTTAAAACTCCTTTCATTATTTTTTATAGGCTTCTTTGAATTATCTCCTCCTGAGATAAAGAGATTTTAATGAAAAATCTCTTACTATTTATTAACATAATTTCTTGCTTTGTAAAATACATTTTGTCCACTTTTTAATGTTTAAATCACTTGTTTAATACCGCTTCAACTTAAAGCTCAGACCAGACCCTGTTCGCAGTTCCTATTTAAATAACAACAGACTCCCAATTGACTAGGGCGTGTCCTCATTTGAAGAATTGGTTTTAAATACTTAAAATCCTCCTTTGAGTTATTTTTATTTCTACATTTTCAATGGCACGCAC
>NZ_JAMXXZ010000049.1:0-10118 GCF_024129285.1 Acinetobacter sp. S4397-1 | reverse complement strand
GCTCAATAGGCGCTTCAAGGCGTTCAAGTAAGGTTTTGAGTTGGGCGGAAGTATTTTGATCCAACATTGCTAACATCTCCAAGGGAGTAAATCTTTATTTAATGACGCTATTTTAAGTCAAATAACAAAATAGAGGAAACAGTTTGTTTTTATATTAATGATCGTTTTTTTAGATCAAAATATCAGGATACATTCTTTCAGTTGAGTATGGAAGTTCTAGGTTTCGCATGATTCACTCTCAATAAAAAGACAAAAATGCGCCTGATACGACGCATTTTTTATTTAGAACATTCGCTGTTCAATCTTTAAGGAACGGTTTTTGATGAGATGGGCCAAAAAAAATAAAATCAGGCTCAATATGGCGGATAAAATCGCAACCGCAATAATAACGATATGAGCAAATTGACTCAACTGCTCGGCCTGCTGTACCTGAGTAGACACACTTTTTGCCAGCGGTGTCAGACTTTTGCCATAAACCTGCTGTTGCATGGTCCAGATTTGCTCGGGTTTAAAACCATATTGCTCAAATTTGGCATCCTGCTTTTCTGCCTCAACCAGATTCAACACATAGGGTTTGGCCGCCGACAAATCTACGGGTTTATGCAATAGTGCAGTTTGGGCAAGTAAATAAGATTTTACTGGGCCTGCAATATCGGCATCTGCAAGATAACGTGCAATTTCACTGTCCTTAAGATTGCTATCGTAATAGACCACCTGCTTATAGGCATCAGCACGATCACTTTTCAGGTCATGCTGCCAATAACTCAGACCTGACCAGATCAGAATAAAAGCAATCAGCCAGCCCACAAACTTCAGCACAAAGGACTGGAAACGCACAAAAAAGAAACGGAACTTTTTGAGCAAACCGATTACAAAAAATGCGCCAATAAAGGAAGCAAAAGTTTTAAAAATCAGCCAGCCAAACCAGCTCAGCAGACTAAAAAAATAATCCGGGCTATCACCAATACTTGCTAAATTGGCATCTACACTGACCGGTAAATGCAATTGCTGAATCTGGGTAGCCAGACCAAAAAAGCCATAAACCAGTTCTTGCTGAAAGAACAGGCCAACCACTGAGGCGATAAATATAGTCGAGCTGGTGAGCCCTAACAGCATCAAATTACGTTGACGCTTTTTTAAAGCCACTACCCCTTGCTGGATGTCACGAGGTTTTAGCACATAGTCTTCTACGGGAGGCAAGCTCTACTCCTTCATAGATCAAAGCCTCACATCTGTTTTAGTCAGACTTTGATCCGCTGCTACTTGATTCAATCACCAATTGATTCAGATTATCCTGTAACGCCTTTAAACGCAGCGTAGCTTCGTTGCGTTTCTGTACACCTTCCTGTTGAATCTGAATCACATCATTCACAGTTTTAATGAGGGTGTTTTGCACATGTTCAAGCGTTTCAATATCAATCACCGAGCGCTGATTGGCTTTTGCGGTATCCACTGAATTCTGGTGCAACAGGTCAGCATTACGGCGTAACAGTTCATTGGTCGCATCATCAATGGTATTGGCCAGCTGCACACTGTTCTTTTGCTCATTCAAGGAGATGGCCAGACTGATCTGGTTTTTCCATGCTGGCAAGGTAATATTTTTAATGGCGTAAAATTTATCTACCAGCATCAGGTTGTTGGATTGGATAATCCGGATCATCGGCAAGGTTTGCATGGCAGACTGCTGCAGGACCTGTAAATCACTGATGCGTTTTTCCAGATTATTGGCCAGATGATTCAGGTCATAAATCTTCTGGGTGGTGTTCTGATCCTGTTCTAATGCAGTCAGTTGCGCGATTTCCTGCTGCAACTCCTGTTCACGTAAACGCCCGGCTGCAATATGAATCCCCAGCTGTTTATATTCATCCTGCACGCCATCAAACATTTTATCCAGGGTATCGACGCGTGCTTTCAGGCCAGACTGAGAGGTTTCAATCTCCTTGACCAAAACATCAATCTGTTCTTTGGTAGTATTGAAATGGGTATCAAAATTACCTTTCACCCCTTTAAATTTATTGATGATATTGCCCAGAAAACCTGAACTTTTTCTTTTATTTAAAATGCTGCTGGTATTGAGCTGCTGCGCCACTTGTACAACCTGATTCAGCTTTTGGCCAGTTGCATCCAGGTCTTTATTTTGCACCAGATTCAGCAGCTCATCGGTATAGCTCGAGGTTTTACTGGCAATATTCTTGCCATATTCAGCCACAGTGTTATGACTCATTTGCTGCAGCTCTTTACGTACTGCCAAAACTTCCTGAAAGTCTGCAGGCTGCAAGCCGAGCTCTCTAAGATTCATTTGCTGAAATTTTTCTTCGGCCAGTTCAGTAGAGCTTTCGGCAGGTAAATTTACTACATCAGATTTGGTCATGGTTCACCTTATATTATTATGTATCCGAGGGCTTCTCGAGTGACTTTTTTAACGTTTTAATCAGCCGGTTGCGGCTATTATCAAGTTTTTCCAGATCGCTTGTCGAGTGTTTCATCTGGCTTTGTTTGACATGATATTGCCAAGCCGGAATCAGTACCTGCTGTGCTTCCTTAAACCGGTCCAGCAAAGTATAAGACAGCTGCTGGGAAAGCTGCATCTGGGTAATGGCAATATCATTACTACTTTGCAGCGTACGCAAAGTATGCACTTTTTTAGAAAGCCGTTCTGAAAAATTATCCAGAGGATGCTGGTTCTGCACAAACTGCGGATATTCTGACAAAAACTCTTCTGCTGCCAGAATATGTCTGGCCATCTGTTCACGCAAACCCAGCAACTGCTGAAAACGCGCCTGAGATTTCTGAATCTCGACCTGTAGCTTGGTACTCAAATGAGCGGCTTGATCCAGCAAGGCATCCAGTTTTTTATAATATTCAATCTGACTGGAACCATAATCCAGATCCATCCCCAACCATTTTTGCAGGGCATTAAATTTACGCTTTTTCAGATATTTTTTTGACTCAGAGAGCATCTGAATCAACTGCTCAATGGTTTGGCTCAGTTGCCGGGTTAAATGAGGATCAACACCATTTAATAAAACAGATTGGGCCTGGATGAGCGGCTCTGCATAATGATTCAATTTATACTGATCATTCAGAAGAGGTACAAGTTCATTACGCTTGATCTTCAGCACCTGAGCAGGATCAATCGGCATGTCAGTCAAGGCTGGTAAAGCTTCAAATCTAGACATGAGCGTAGGTCTATCCTTTGTTAACAATGGGTATAGGGGGATATATTGAATGTAACAAAGAAAGAAGCAGAATTGTGTTTATTTATCCAGAAATTCGTTACAGCGCTTTAACTAAATTCATGTTTTATCTTTATTTTATTATGGTCTTATCAAGCTGGCGCAGCGCGTCTACTTATCGTCAGCAAAGTAAAAAATATGTTTTAACTGCATCAAAACCAAGGCTTTTTCTTTAAAAGAATAAAACAGGTATAAAAAAAGCCATATCACTATGGCTCTTTCTGCAACCCATCCAGAATTATAAAAAATCCCCTTCGCGTTCTGGCTGATACAGCACTTTTTCAATTTTCACTTTCATCATATGACCATCCGGCTGTGGCCATTCAATGGTTTGCCCTTCAGCCAAACCTAAAATCGCAGTTCCTACAGGGGCGACCACATTAAGCTGACCTTTTTCACCTTTGAACTCGTGCGGGTAAACCAAGGTAATTTCTACAGACTCGGTAGATGGTGCAATCGTCAATAATACGCGAGCATGCATCGTAACGATATTGCTTGGAATCTCATCCGGCTTCATGACTTCTGCACGTGCCAGTTCATCTTCCAGCGACATCATGGTCTCGCTAAGCTTCATCTGATTATCCAGCATCGTTTCCAGACGATGCAGATCCTGTTCAGATATTATAATCACTGGTTTATCCATCTTAATTACCTTGTTAAACAAATAAGTGAAGAATCTATAAAATTGAAAAAAATATATTCAACGATTTTTTAATAGTGATTTGAAATATATCTATCAAGTTCAGGACCACATAACAAGCATAATTATGTCGTCTCGAGCATTTTTTAAATCACCGGATTAAAAGCTTGCAGCCACGTCCCAGGTTGAATTCTTCAGAAAAAGGAAAGTCCAATCACGTTTAAAAGATACAGGAAATAAAAAATTTTCCCTAATAAAAAAAGCCCCCTTGAGAAGGGGGGCTTTTCTCAAGTCAGACTTATTTTGCGTAAACAGGGAATTTCGCGCAAACAGCTGCAACTTTTTCTTTCACTGTATTAATCACAGCCTCGTCACCTTTGCTGTCCAGGATATCTGCAATCCAGCCAGCCAGGTCACGAACTTCTGCTTCACCGAAACCACGAGTGGTTACTGCAGGTGTACCAATACGGATACCTGAAGTTACGAATGGAGAACGTGGATCGTTTGGTACAGAGTTTTTGTTCACAGTAATGTGAGCCGCACCTAACCAGGCATCAGCATCTTTACCGGTGATGTCTTGTTTGATTAAAGATAACAAGAAGAGGTGATTTTCAGTACCACCAGATACTACATCATAACCACGTGCGATTAATACTTCAGCCATTGCTTTAGCATTTACCACAACCTGTTGTTGATATTCCTTGTATTCAGGTGCCATTGCTTCTTTAAAGCAGATCGCTTTAGCCGCTATCGCGTGAACTAAAGGACCACCTTGGTTGCCCGGGAATACCGCAGACTGTAGTTTTTTCTCGATTTCTTCATTGGCTTTTGCAAGGATTAAACCTGAGCGCGGGCCACGAAGTGTTTTATGCGTAGTCGTTGTAGTTACGTCAGCAATTTGTACCGGGCTTGGGTAAACACCAGCCGCAACCAGACCTGCAACATGCGCCATGTCAACAAACAGGTAAGCGCCAACTTTATCCGCGATTTCACGGAAACGCTGCCAGTCCACAATTTGGCTATATGCAGAGAAACCCGCGACGATCATGCGTGGTTTGTGTTCTACCGCCAAACGTTCAACTTCTTCGTAATCGATTTCGCCAGTTTCCGGGTTTAAACCGTATTGAATCGCGTTATATGTTTTACCAGAGAAGCTAACTTTTGCACCATGAGTCAAGTGACCACCGTGAGCCAGGCTCATACCCAGAACGGTGTCGCCCGGGTTAAGCAGTGCAAGGTAAACCGCAGAGTTGGCTTGTGAGCCGGCATGTGGCTGTACGTTAGCATAATCAGCACCAAAGAGTTCTTTAGCACGGTCAATGGCCAATTGTTCAATTACGTCTACATATTCGCAACCGCCATAGTAGCGTTTGCCTGGGTAGCCTTCCGCATATTTGTTAGTCAGTTTTGAACCTTGTGCTTCCATAACTGCTGGTGAGCAGTAGTTTTCTGAAGCGATTAGCTCAATATGAGCTTCTTGACGAGCATCTTCTTGCGAAATTGCTTGAGCTAATTCTGGATCAAAGTCAGCAATAGAGATATTGGCAAACATTAGCGAGGTCCTATTAATTTAGGGCTTTTAAGCCGTGCTAAGATTGGCGCGTATTGTAGCATGAAGTTTGAGATTTTCGATCATGAACTTTATGCAGTTTGCAATAAAAATGGCTCATACCTAAAAAACATGAGCCATTCAGATAAAAATAAGTTATTGAATTGGCATTAGAGATTTTACATCTGAAATAATACTAGGAATATTCAGTGCATAGACACTACCATGATCCCATTTAGTCGCATTTGACTCATCCGTAATATAACGTACTGAAGTTTGTTTCTGCTTAGCGAGTGCAACTAAAACATCTGTTGCTGCTTTAGGAACAGTACTATCTGCTGAACCCTGATAAATAATCACTGGCGTAGAAACTTTAACAAGTAAAGGCTGAGAATCTTTTTCCAAAAAGTTCTTTACGACTGGAATACTCATAAAGTTAGTTTGAGTGCGAGGATAATTATTTACTGAGTTATTATTTGATTGTGCATAAGCATACATTGCTCTACCAAACTTCTGACCTAATACATCATAGCAATCAGTTTCTGCATTTTTCGCAATTTCATCGGTTGGCGTTTTAAAAATCTGGCTATATTGCAGATTCGGGTTCGGGTTACGCAAACCGGCAGTAATCAGTGCAGTAAAGGTATCTAAAGACGCTAAAGTTCCAATTTTTTTATCCAGATTTGTTTCTTGTCCTGCCTGTTGTTCACCTCCTGTCAAAATCAGATTGAAATTTGAAGCCGGTGCTAAAGCTACCGTACCTTTATAGGTCATCTTAGAAGCACGAGCTGCATATTGCGCAGCACCTAAAGCTGCCTGGCCACCTTGAGAATGCCCTACAGCAACCCATTGACTGGATGCTTGTGGACCTAAATAATTTCGTGCAGCCACCACCGCATCAGTAATAGAATAAGCTTCACTTTTCAGATTCAAGAAAGGATGAAGTTCTTTTCCACTCGGCTCTCCCAAACCTTCATAGTCAGGTGCCACTACAATATAGCCAGCTTGGAGAAACCCGCCAATCATGGCTTTAATATAATCATTCAGCGCTTTGCGACTCGGCGCACACTGATCAGCTACACCGGTAGTTCCATGTGCCCATGCCACAATTGGCCAGCCTGTAGCTGGAGGTGTTCCCGCGGGTGTAAAAACTAATGCAGTAGCTTGTGTTTCCTTACCATTAATTCCTAACATCTTATAAGTCATGATCACACTTTCGTCAGCGATCCCGGAGAAATCTGTCTGAGTGTAGGCTACAGGTGTGGCCACGACTGGATTATCGATATTATTTACTGGAATAGCAGGTTTGGACTCGTAAAAATGATCATTATCACTATCATCGTTACAAGCAGTTAAGGCTACACTTAATGTGAGAAGAGCACAGGTCAATACTTGACGTTTCATCGATCTTATCCTTATCTTATTTATTATCATCTCTAATGAGTTTTTCTGGTTTTATCTTTAATAAACAATAAAACCACATATAATTTCCCAACTTATCTAAACAATATCAAGCAAAGAATGCGTTATTTTTTTCTATTAAATTCGCGCCAGTTTAAATTTATGCTGAAATCAGCAAACTTTAAAATAGAGAGTTTCTTCTCTCCAGAACCATACGAATAGTCGTCATAAGTTAAAAAGCTTGCAATTAATACAGAAATAAAGCAATTCGATTGTCAGTTGCAAAATAATAATGTTAGATTTTACTCTCCTCTCTTTTCAGGAACATTTCCGACATGCAGGCCATTATTCTCGATACTGAAACCCACACCCTGAATGGTCAACCGATTGAAATCGCCTATGCGCCTGTAGAGATTGTAGACCATAAACTCAGTCTGGATAAAAGCCGACTGTTTGATCAGTTATATTCATGTGATGAGCCGATTTCTTTTGCAGCGATGGCTGTGCATCATATTTTACAATCTGATCTGGATGGACAGCCACATTACAGCAGCTTCGAGCTTCCAACAGAAACCACTTATATTATTGGACATAATATTGATTACGATATTCGTGCTCTGGAAAAATGTGGTGTAGATTCATCCAATATTAAAGCTATTTGTACCCTTGCCCTTGCTCGCCGGGTCTGGCCAGAGGCAGAAGCCCACAATATTTCCGCACTCATTTATATGATTACCAAAGGTAGTGAGCGGGCCCGTGAGATGATTCGTAAAGCACATCGCGCAGATATGGATATCATTCTTACCGCTAATATTCTGATGCATATTGTGCATCACCTGAAAATTAACAGTCTGGAAGAACTGCATGCCGCTTCAGAAGATGCCCGTATTCCACGCAGCATTAATTTTGGTAAGCATCGGGGTACAGCGATTGCTGAATTACCAGCGGACTATGTGCAATGGTTATTACGCCAGGATGAACTCGATCCTTATTTACGTAAAGCGCTGGAAAATGCAGCTGTGCTGACTTTATAACCATCAGCTAATCCTCAAAAGCGTAATATATCCTTAATATCATTGTAATTTTCACCTTCTATGCTGGTGCTTATTTAAGCAGAAGATAGATCAAGGATGTTACTTTTTAATAAGACTCAACGTGGGATGGATGTGTTACAGAATCGGTCCCTTCCCCTCACTGCACGTCAGCGCCAACTATTAGTGTTAATCGGTAGCCAAGCGTTTGACTCCTTAAATGAAGCTTCCAGACTGCATATTGCCCGTCCTGAATTATTGCTGCAGCTCTGTCAAATGGGCTTAATCACGCCGGCCGACAAGCAGGCTGTCACTCAACATCAGACCGGAACTCTTCCAGAAGTCGGGACAAAAGTAGGTTTGACAGAATCGGAGATTCATTACCGACCTTTAAGTCCTTCTCATTCTCGGGTCGCTAACGATCATGCTCTTCTATCGATAAATGAAGTGGCGACTTCTGATGACCCGATCGCCCTTTTAGAAAACTTGAATAAAAGTGCTGAAATTTTCCTTCCTGAACTACAGGCACTTTCATTTGAAGATCTGAAATATATGATGATGGATAGTTTGCAAAAACATTGTGGTTTAATGGCTAAAGAGCAAATTCAACATATTTTAAATGCTTCGAATATCCAGCATTTAAAACGCTGTCAGATGCGATGGATTACCACATTACAAGAAAGTCGAATCCATCCCCAAGAGTTAAATTATAAATTGCAGCAGATTAATTTGAGTTATCAAAAACTCCAGTCTACTGTTGATTAAGGCTATGACAGGCTCCTCTATCATTTAGTCTTTTAATCTCTTAACTCATCCTTCAAAGCAATCAGATTTAAGTGAGACAATAATATATATTTTTGATTTTATTTAGTAATTATTTTAAGAGCAAATTCAAATGCTCAAAACCCATACTTAAGCGTGATAGAAAAAACAGTTATTTACCCGCATATAACCAAGGTTTACATCCAGTTGGATCAGCTATATGCAATATTATCTAGAATTTGATACCTTCGACAATCCAATGCAGCTCAGTAAAGTAGGACACTGGGTCATCACTTTTATGAGTCCGCCTGAAGAAATAGAACATATCGTACTCGCTATTAGCTCTGTATTGCCACGGCAGCTCTGTGAGCACTTGCAACCACGCCGGGTGCTGATCCAGAAAAGCCAGATCAAGCACCATTGGCTAATACAGGGTATTGAATGTTTTGATAGCACGCTTCAGCAGGAACTCATCCTGCGTGCCGAGCAGGCTACGGCACAACATATTCTAAGCACTATTTTAAAAGAATTTGAAAAATATGAGGTTAATGTCCAGCTTAAATCTTTTTAATAGAAGATTGATTAAAATCAAAGCGCAAATTTGAACTGCTGGATGGAATATGATTTTATAGGTTTTAAACTAAATACTGGCTCACCTGATTTCTGTAAAACCTTCTTATACCAAATAAAAAACTCACCCTTATAGTGAGTTTTTTATTTCATCCAAGGTGCTAAGCTTAGAGCTCTAACGCAAACTGTTGGAGACATGAGATATGTACTCCATTTATTATTCAACTACCCGGTAAATACAACTGGACTGCTGACTTTCAAATAATAGCTCAATACTTGGTAAAATCTTCTCGCCCTCTACCACAATATGATCAATTTTTTTAACCAGATCTGTAGGAGCTTGATAATCTGTAAGTGAGCGCAATAAGGCTTTGGCATCAATAATTTTACTGTATTGATCTTTAACCTTGATATCTATCATCTTTGACATATTATTTCCCTCTTTTATTTTCCTAAGGTTTTTATAACACACTCGAACTGGCTGTTAAGCCTAAAAATGTTAGCGAATTTGGCAATGTAAACTTATTTAAACAGGAAAAAGTATAGCGAATCATTCTTTTAAAATAGGTTAACTTGTATGACAAAAATTAAAAAAACCAATTAAAAAGCTCGCATTTCTGCGAGCTCTGTGTTGGATGGCTAGTGCTAGATTTATTGTTTAATGTTAGACATCAAACTCAACTAACTGTCATTGATCCGTCCAACTAATTGGTAGCGTCGTTTGTTTTTTGACCTACCGTGAAGTTAATATAACACTCTTTTTTAAGGCTACAATAGTCTTTTACACTTCACCAAAAACAGCCATACAAGATTTTAATTGTGAATTTTTAAAAACGGATTATTAGATCTCTTTCATAAATCAAAAAACGATCTACTTTTTGCTACTTATTTGTACCAAAGAATTTTCAATATTCATGCATAATCTGCGG
>NZ_JAMXXZ010000048.1:0-10194 GCF_024129285.1 Acinetobacter sp. S4397-1 | reverse complement strand
CTCATTGAGATGTGTCATAGTATTCGTCGTTAGAAAACAATTATTATGACATTATTTCAATGAGTTATCTATTTTTGTCGTGTACAGAGGAATATCACTTAAAATAACGCAATAAGATAGAGACAAGTCAAGCACGTAGTATTCATGGATTTCTTAGTAGAATTTATGCATCGTTATGTGAGTATCAATTAACCCATCAGAATAAGCCAATGATTTAAGTTGTGGAGTCATTGGCTTAAGTAGGATTCGAGCTTGTTCAAGTATTTAATTAGGTGAACGCCTAAGCGAACACCTTCAGTTTAAAAACAATTGTACAAAGCTATTTATAGATCCCCATATGTCAGCATCGCGTTAAGTTTTATTAGCTATCTTTTTAATAAAATTCTAGTACGTAGCTACTAAACTTACCCCATAACGACGTCCATCTAACAATTGATCACCGTCTACATCTTCTGCTTTTTCATCCAATATATTATATACACCAAATTTGCCTTTCAAGTTCGCATTAAACTGGTAATTAAAACCGGCATCGAGGAATGTATAGGCTGGATTGGCCATAGTCATTGATGAACGCCCCAAAGACTGGGAGGTTTCGCTACGATGATGCAATCGGCTCCATACATCTAGCTGGTCATTAATCCCATAGTCAACCGTGATATTGAACATGTGTTCCGGCATCTGATTCAAGGAATTACCTTTATATTGACCTGACTGGATTTCAGTATCCGTATAGGTATAGTTTGCAGCTAGATTCACATTATCAGCCAACTCTACATCGTATGTTGCTTCAATACCTTGCATTGCCGCTTTATCAATATTAAAGCGACTACCGTAGAAGTTCCACATCAGTGGATTACCATTATTATCTAAACGATCAAAAGGATCAGGACATACCCATGTAGATGGCTTATTATTTTCACCATTTGGTGATTGGCAGATGCGGTCTTCACTAATCCGGTCTTTAAACTCAGTATAATATGCAGTTAAAGTTGTATTTGAGCGAGCCCCTTGCCAAGCCGTACCTAATTCATAAGTTATGGATTTTTCGGGTTTTAAATCATCATTTCCCATAATAAAGGCACTGCCTTTACCTGTTACTGAATGCACCTCACTTGAAGACTGCTTTAAATCTGGTTGCTTATAACCAGTCGATACACCACCTTTTAAAATCCAGGCATCATTAAGGTTATATACCCCATAAATACGAGGTGAGAAATTACCATCATAGTTTTTATCATGATCATAACGTACACCCGTTGTCAGATTAAAACGCTCAGTAATAGACCAGGTATCTTCAGTAAATAATGCAAAGCCCCAACGCTCTAATTCAGTAATAGGTAGCTTTTCATTTTGATTGGTAGCACGATCAATCATTTCTTCATTTTTAAAATATGCACCAAAAACCAATTGATGTTTGCTTAGATCCCAATCCCATTGAGTATTGGCAATCCAGGTATCTGTTTCAATACCGCTGGTAATACCATTGCTACGATCTGGATTTTTTGAGTTTTCAAGTTGCACATAGCTACGACTGGTTAACGTATCATTGTAATGGCCGTCATGCGTTAGGCTATATACACTGCGATAATTGCGACCTTTACTGCCTGTTGCCTGTTTTTCACCCGGTCCTGCAACAGCAACAGTTTTACCTACTGTCGTTGCAGCTGTTTGATTAACAAAGTTAGCATCAAGCTTTAAGTCATGGTCATCGTTAAGAATGTAGGTTAAACGGCCATTAATACTTTCTCGTTCCGTATTACGGAAACCACCAATATATGCATCTTCTTCACGTTCTTGTTTATTTAGTCCGAGCTGTAAACCGAGTTTATTGGCAATTAATGGTCCTGCTAAGTAGACTGAACCTTCTTTGATATCACCAGATTGATTACTGTCTTGTAATACTGTACCTACTTCAACTGTGCCGGTCCATACATCGGTAACTTTTTTGGTAATGATGTTAATAACACCCCCCATTGCATCAGTACCATACAACGTAGATGCCGGGCCACGAATAATTTCAATGCGCTCAATAGCTGCCATAGGCGGTAAAATATTTTTTTCAAAACCGCTGTCGTCACCATTCGGATTTACGTCTTTAGAATATTGGCGTTTTCCATCGACTAAAAATAAGGTGTAATTTGATCCCATACCACGAATACTAATACTTTGTGCAGATCCTGAACCGGTCACTACCACGCCGGGAGTATTACGTAGAACATCATTGATATCATTATAATTACGTTTGTCTAATTCTTCCCGAGTAATCACTGTCATTGAAGCGGGTGCTTGGTTCACATCCTGCTCATAACCTGCAGCAGTTACAACAATTGTCTGTAACTTGGTTGCTTCGGTCGCTTTGGTTGTTTCGAACTGTGAAAGGGACGTTTCTTCTGCAAATATTGTACTAGTCATTACTGTTGATATAGCAAATGCTAAAGTAGACTTTAAAAATGGCTTAGTCATTGGTCACTGCATCCTAATATGTCTAAAAAGACTATGTGAAATTTATTGCAAAGTGTAACAAATGCTCTTGGTATTGCAACTGATAATTATTATCAATATCATTTATTTTAATGGGGGTTATATAACTTAGTTTTACAAATTAAAGTTAATAGAGAGTCTGGATGTTCGGATAGAAGCTTACGATCTATAGAGAGGGTTCTATATTAGGGGCTGTCCTCATTTGATAAATAGTTCAAAAAATGACTATTTAGATGCTTAAAATTGAATGTTTAATGAAGGAATTGCTGATTTATTAAACAAGATACAGAGTAATTTGCTTCGTTAAATGAAATGAGGACACGCCCTAGTCAAATTATAAGAAAATAATTTATATGTAAAAATATTATTTAAAGATTGCATGGTCACTTTGCATATAAGTTTAAAAAAATCAAACTGTACTTCAGCTGAATTTAAACGAAAAAAGCCAATCCGAAGATCAACTTTTCAAATGAGGATGGGTAAATTACAACTTTAGATCAAGAAAAAAATGCCTGAAATCACAGCAATCACCGCACAGATCAATACAATTACTTTAATTTTACTCTGTAGATAACTCAGACTTAAACTCACGACCAATGCGGCAAAAGTTAAACTGCCGAGCCAATAACTGATCATGTTGCTGACTGTGCCAGCGAACAGGCATACAATAAGTGGCAGAATCAATATCACCCAGCCAAGAATGTTGGTCAGTCTGGTTTTGGAAGTATCTAACTCTTTAGCAAAGATCTGTTTCTGATGTTTTGACATAGACGCGGCGAGTGTAAAAAAACCCAGTGAAGTCAAAGCCCAAATCAATAAGAAGAACATCATGCCTGATTCTCCTTGAGCATCGCTTTGGATTTTTTCGGCGGCAAGCCTTTATAGTTTTTCACTTTCTTGAACGCAAACCAGAACAGGATTGCAAGCACCCACATCACCAGATCAAAAGAAGCAATCATCCATTGACCATTCAGGAGGGTATTCCAGATTGCCTGACCGCCAGTCAGGAAATTAATGATTGGCAACAATGCGAATGCCGTAGTTGCAAGCACTAGAAGCTCTAGCCAGGCTTGTCGGTGGCTACGAATCATGGCATACAGCGATGTCAGCAACCAAACGATAAAGAAACTACGAATCTCCCAGTTCAGTCGCATGTCTATATCTGCCGGAATAAAGCGATTGGCATAAAAGTAGGCAGCACAAGCAATCGGTAAACCAATAATGGCAGCGATATTGGTGACCTCCACAAGACGATAGCCAAAGGATTTATAGCCTTGCTTCTGTTGTTGTGGCGCACGCTTTACACACCAAAGAATCAAACCGGTCGCAATCATTAAAGTGCCGACCACACCTGACATAAACAGTAACCAGCGTAGAGCCAGATCCACGCCACGTGCTTCATGCAAGGTAGTGAATACGTTATAGATACCATTTGCAACTGAAGGTGTTTTTAGGGTAGTTCGATCCGCCTTTAACTCGCCTGTCACGCCATTGAAAGTAAGACTCGGATAAATGTTACGATAAGCCACACTCACGCCATTTAAAGCGCGGAGTTCAATTTCGGCTTTGGTAGTATTCGGCTGGATGATACTGATTGTGCCCACCGGATTACTTATCCATTCTTTTTCCGCTGTTGCCATTATCGGTGCCAGATCTGTTAATGGAGCAGGGCGTGTAGATGGAGCTTTACTTTGAGAGTGTCGACCTTCACTACGCTGCCGATACTGCTCACTATTACTAGATTCAGTTTGAGTACTCTTATCCTGAATCAAGCTCTGACGTTGATCCTGCAGAAATGCTCCTCGATTTTCATAAATCTGGTTAATACCCCACGGCATCAAAGGAAAGACCAGCAGTAATAAACCGCTAAAGGTAATCATGATATGAAAGGGCAGAGCAAATACCGCAGTGGCATTATGTGCGTCTAACCAAGAACGCTGACCTTTGCCCGGACGAAAAGTGAAAAAGTCTTTAAATATTTTCTTATGGGTAATTACACCGCTAATGATGGCGACTAGCATGAGTAGAGTAGCAATACCGACAATCCAGCGTGACCAGAGCCGGGGCAAGCCGTACAGCTCAAAATGAAAGCGGTAGAGGAAGGAGCCTCCACGTGTTTCACGGGCCTCCAAAATTTCCCCTGTTGTACTATCAAGAGTAATACGGGTACCGCCACGACGTGCACGAGGATCTTCACCGACACTGCGAATATTCAATGTAGTGGTGGTCTGGCGTGAGTTAGGAAGCTGAATTGCCCAACTGCCAGCATCCGGATGATGCTGTTGGAGATAAGCCAATGCGACACGGGTTTGTTCGATTTGGCTGTTTTGTGGGATTGATTGATGAAATTCCGGTTTCATCCAGAGGCTGATTTCATTCTGGAAAAAACTTAAGGTTCCGGTCAAAAAAATCGCATATAAAAGCCAGCCTAAAATCAGACTAGCCCAGGTATGCAACCATGACATCGACTGGCGTGGACCTTCCTGTCTTGCATCTACTCTCATCTTAATTTCCTAGGAATTTATAGGTGATATAGAGCAAAACACTGGGAATCAGGATACCGAGAGTCGCTTTGAGAGTCTTGTTTACCATAAATACCCAAATAAAGGCCGCAGTATTTAAGCTAAAAGCAATCAAGGTGGCCGACATGGCTGCACTGCTTCCAGCCTCCATGAATAATTGGGCAATCACGATAGCAGCCAGTGAAGCAAGGATATAACCACCGACACCTGCCAAAATAAAGCGATATAAAATCATTCCACGATAAGCCAGTATATTTGCTTTAACTTTATTTTGGCTTGATGGAGTGGTTGAAGTCATTGTTTCAGTTGCTATTACATGCATATTCGGGCTATTTATCATCGAAAATTCTATCTATAAATTTATTAAACAATTTAAATGAGAATGATAACAATTATTATATGCATTGTGAAAGTCATTATTGGGGATTTGCCAACTTTACGTTAAATTTATAGTTAAATTGTGAGTGATTGCCTTATTTCATCCTCATATTTTTATTTTTTCCAGTAAAAAATAAAATATTTTTAAAACTTATAGTTAGATATATTTTGAATTCAAATTATTGGATAAACCGACCATCTATTCTTGTTGATGGTCTACTAGTCATTTTGATTGTTAGTAGACTACTAGGATATAAAATTACATAGCAAATTTTGCTGACGCCAAGCGACTCATACTCACGCCACGCTCCGCAGCCTCAAGTACTAGTTTTTGATGAACTATTGATGGAACACGAATAGCAAACCGTCCGCTATACTTTTTTCTGAAAGTGGTACAGGTAATTTCTCATTATTGCTGATCATATCTGCTACAACATCACTAACAAGATCAACAATCCCTGAAAATGCTTTAGGTTGTTCAGCATCAAGCCAAGACAGTGATGGAAATTCGGCACATAGACCGACATACTCATTTTCTTCTGCTAACCATGTAACACGATAAGTATATTGTTTGCTATCCATTTGTCACCTCACAATGTTTTAAGTTTATCAAGTGCAGCTAATACTAGCCTAACCTGATAAGGTTTAGCTTTTCCGCTACCATCTTGAAGACTAATACAAGGATCACCTTACCACGGTGTTCTAAAGACCGTGTGAGTACTACTTGTTTGTTTTGGTTCACCAAAATATTGCTTACAAAGCTTGAGTAAATCGGCATAGCGGATATTTTTGGGGTTATTTCGCAATTGTTCTATAAGTTGATCAAGATTTGCCATTTGAATGCTTAATAGTACCAATGATTAATAGTCTCAATATTAGATCTCTTTCATAAATCTTGGATTCTCAAATGAAGTGCCACAGAGATCTATTAAACAATCTTACTCAGCCTAATCATATTTTCGAATAAACAAAGCCATTTTTTTTATTTTTTAATATACAAAATTTACTTTAGCGTATCTATCTATAACCAATATATTAAAAAAGATATCGAGTTAAATCATCATGAGCCGAGCAACTAAGCCACTAATTGTGACAGTCATTGTAGTGATTGCAATTGCTACATTTATCTATTTTCAAGCTAAAAAACTAGATACGAATCCTCAAGCAGTATCAAAAAATGACAAACCTGTTGTGATTGCATATCAAACAGGAATTGACCCAACTAAAATCGCACAGGCAAAAGGTGAATATGAAAAAGATAGTGGAAACGATATTCAGTGGAAAAAATTTGATACAGGAGCGGATGTTGTCAATGCTTTAGCATCTGGTGATGTCGATATTGGAAATATTGGTTCAAGTCCTGTAGCGGCTGCGGCAAGCCGTGATTTACCTATAGAAGTATTTTTTGTAGCTGCGAAACTAGGTTCTTCAGAAGCATTAGTTGTAAATAATAAAGCAGGAATTCAATCACCACCTGACTTAAAGGGCAAAACTATTGCCGTACCATTTGTTTCAACAGCACATTACAGCTTGTTATCAGCTTTGAAACATTGGAATATTGATGAATCAGAAGTCAAAATTATTAACTTACGTCCACCTGAAATTTCAGCAGCTTGGGAGCGTGGTGATATTGAGGCAGCCTATGTATGGGAGCCAGCATTAAGTAAATTACTTGCGTCGGATAAATCTTTGGCAGATTCCAAACAAGTCGCTGATTGGGGTGCACCAACATATGATGTTTGGGTGGTACGTAAAGATTTTGCAGAGAAAAAACCTGAATTTTTAAAGTCTTTTGTACAGACATCATTAAATACGATTAATGAATATCAACAAGACCCTGAAGAATTTAAAAATAATACAGAATATTTAGCACGAATTTCTGAGTTAACAGGCTCAAACGCAAAAGATATTCCATTACTTTTATCTGGCAATATTTACTTAGACAAAGAACAACAACAGCAACTTTTTGTAGAGAAATTTGCTAAAAATATTCTAGATACCGCTGAGTTCTTAAAATCACAAGGCAAGGTAGACAAAGTTAAACAAAGTTATCAAACCAATGTTAACGCAAGCTTTTTAAAACCTTAAGGAGCCAAACATGAGTGTACTTAAGGCAGAAAATATCAGCTTAAGTTATAACAACAGCACGACACCAATATTGGAAAATATTTATCTCAATATTCCCGAGTCCTCTCTTACTGTAATTTTAGGTGAGTCAGGCTGTGGCAAAACTACATTATTGAATATCTTGGCAGGTTTTCAACAGGCAGATCATGGTGTAGTAAAAATTGATAATCAAGTGCTCACAGCTCCAAGTGATCAGCGAGCGGTTGTATTTCAGGAACATGCTTTACTACCTTGGCTAAATGTCGCTGAAAATGTAGGCTTTTCTCTGAAGTTAAAAGGTTTAGCGACTAAAGAAATTGAACAGCATGTGAGTCAAATTTTAAAAATAGTTGGGCTTTCACATGTGACAGAAGCCAATATCTGGCAGCTCTCAGGAGGGATGAAACAACGTGTTGGAATAGCAAGAGCTTTAATTAGCCATGCGCCTTTTATTTTACTTGATGAACCTTTTGCTGCTTTAGATGCATTTACACGTGAAAATATGCAACAACTAGTTTTAGATTTATGGATTCAACAAAACAAAGGTTTTTTCTTAATCACGCATGATATCGAAGAAGCACTATTGTTGAGTCATCAATTGGTATTGATGTCTGCACATCCTGGGAAAATTATTGAAATATTACATTTAAATTTCGCTCAACGTTATAGAGATGGTGAGTCGATCCGTTCAATTAAATCAGATTCGGATTTTATACTGTTACGTGAAAAGTTATTTGAGCAATTACGCCAACAGAAATTAGAATCTTTGGAGGTTTAAATGAGTTCAAATCAACCACGAACGGTACTGAAATTTAACCCCATTATTGCACCAAAACCGAACAGTAAAACAGTGGCTAAACGTCTTCATATTTTTAAGCAATATGCAACCACAGTATTAAGTTTAGTAAGTGTACTTTCTGTTTTACTTGCTTGGTATGGGGTTACTGCACTGCATTTGATTCCCGAATTATTTTTGCCAAGTCCTGCTGCTGTTTGGCAAAAGTTTGTAGAAGTCAGCCAACAAGGCTTCATGAAAGCAACACTCTGGCAACATTTGGCAGAAAGTATTGGGCGTGTTTTTATTGCTCTTTTTGCTGCAATTGTCATTGGTATACCTGTGGGTTTATGGATGGGCTTAAACCGTTGGGTAAGAGCTGTACTTGATCCACTCATTGAATTGCTACGTCCAATCCCACCACTTGCGTATTTACCTTTATTGGTCATTTGGTTTGGTATTGGTGAAACGACAAAAGTTTTACTTATTTTCTTTTCAATTCTTGCACCTGTGGTGATTAGTTCTACTTATGGCGTGTTAAGTCATCAAACCAACCGTGAGCGTGCAGCACTTTCCTTAGGTGCATCTAAACGTCAAGTTTTACAGTATGTGATTTTGCCAACGGCACTACCTCACATTATTACAGGTATTCGTATTGGTTTAGGGGTAGGTTGGTCAACTTTGGTTGCAGCAGAGTTAGTAGCAGCTGATCGTGGTATTGGTTTTATGGTGCAGTCAGCCGCACAGTTTTTAATCACTGATGCGGTAATACTTGGCATTATTGTAATTGCACTAGTTGCAGTAAGTTTTGAATTATTTTTACGCTGGTTGCAAAAACAACTTGCACCTTGGTACGGACAACAGTTTTAAAGTAGAAGATGAATCATGAGCTTAAATATTGAAAAAATAAATCCAAATATTGGTGCAATTATTTCAGGAATTGATCTAAACCAAATTTCTGAGCATGAATTACAACATCTTCATGACGCTCTACTTGGGCATCAAGTCTTGTTTTTTCGAAAACAAAACTTAAGTGCAGATTCGCAAGTTGCTTTGGCACATAGTTTTGGTCCATTACATATACATCCAATTTTCCTATCGTTGCCACAAGCACCTGAAATTATTGTATTAGATAGCCATCAACAAGACTTAAAAGACAATGAGCTTTGGCATACAGATGTGACATTTAGCCATACACCCCCACTTGGCTGTGTGTTGCAAGCGATCAAACTTCCACAAACAGGTGGCGATACTTTTTGGGCAAGTGCAACAGCATCCTTTAAAGCTTTGCCTGAGGCATTAAAGCAAAAGCTTCGTGGTTTAACTGCTACACATGATATTCGTAAATCATTTCCTGTAGAACGCTACGGTAATACACCTGAAAAATTAAAACAGCTTGAACTTAGCTTCCAAAAAAATCCGCCTGTTGTACATCCTGTCGTGTGTAGGCACCCAGTTACACAAGAAGAAGTGCTTTTTGTAAATGAAGGTTTTACGACACGTATTAATGGGTTATCACAGCAAGAAAGTGATGAGTTACTGATATATTTATTTGAGCATAGTGTAAAAGCGGATTTTCATTTACGTTGGCAGTGGCAAGAAGGTGATGTTGCAATCTGGGATAACCGTTGCACACAGCACAAAGCACTGTTTGATTATGGCGATGCACACCGCATTATGCACCGAGCAACTATTATTGGTAGCGTACCTGCTTATAAACTCACAAGTTAATTCACTACAAACGTCATAAAATTTTTGTTGAAGTTAATTCAAAACCTCTCGATCTGAGAGGGTTTGTTTTTTAAGTTGAGATTTAAAAATAAATATGTAAAAGGTTAATTGTAAGCGTCCGCTGAACCCCACTTTTTCTAACTCATTAATACCGCGATAGTGTCCACTTAAATTTAAGTGGACACCTATTTATGGATTTAA